>JAKEHP010000113.1 GCA_022614955.1 Candidatus Methylomirabilota bacterium | reverse complement strand
GTCGTGGGCCACGAGATCGGCCACGTCACCTCGCACCACGCCGCCAAGCAGCTCACCCGGGCCTTCGGCCTGCAGTTCCTCACCTTGGGCCTCATCGCCCTCAGCCCGGGGGGACGGGAGCACGCGGGCAAGTGGGCCACCCTCTCGAGCGAGCTGTTCAGTCGCGTCCTCCTCGGCTACGGGCGGGAGGCCGAGCTGGAATCGGACGAGAAGGGAATCCGCTACGCCTTCAGGGCCGGCTACGACGCACGGCAGATGGTGAACTTCTTCCGGATCCTCCAGCTCAAGGCCCGCCTGGCCGGGGTGGACTACCACGCCTTCAGCGCGACGCACCCCGACACCATCGAGCGGATTGATCGGGCCCGGGTGCTCGGTGAGGTAATCGGAGCCGGGGCCGCCGCCGAGTTGCGCGTCGCCGCGGATGAGTACAAGGCTCGGCTGGAGGGCCTCCCCTACGGGGGGAAGGGGTCGGGCAAGCGGCTCCGCATCCACACGGTGGCGCCGGGGGAGACGCTGCCCGCCATCGTGCGGGAGGCCTACGGGAGCGAGGCCCGCGCCTACGAGGTGGCCCTCCTGAACGGTCTGCGCCGGGAGGACGCGGCCCTCGTACCGGGCCAGCGGCTGAAGCTCGTGGTGGAGGGGTCCCCGGGCGGAAGCCTCCGCCTGGAGCCGAAGCCGCCGGAGGCGGACGGGTAGCCCCTGGTCATCCCTCCCGCTTTCCGGGTCTCTTCCGCGAGGGATGGGACGAGGACCCGGCGGCCCTTCGCCCTCCTTTCCCCCTGGCACGAAGGCTGCAGGTTTGCCCCACGGGCTCCTATCTTCTGGCGGGAAACCCACGTTCCGGAGCGTCCAAGGATGCGGCTTGGTCAGGTGCTTCTCAGGATGGGTCTCGTGAGCCTGGAGCAGCTCGAGGAGGCGACGGAGCGGCAGGTCTCCTGCGGTGGCCGCCTCGGGAGCAACCTCCTCGAGCTGGGCTACCTGAGCGAGGAGGCACTGGCCAAGACCCTCAGCATCATCCACGGGGTTCCGTACGCCGACCCGGCCAGGCTGGAGAGGGTTGACCCCCGGATCCTCTTCCTGATTTCGGCCGACTTTGCCACCAAACACAGGCTTGTCCCCTTCGAGCGAGACCGGACCGGCCTGTACGTGGCCATGGTGGACCCGACGGACCGGGTGCCGCTCGAGGCCCTGCGGAAAACGCTGGGCTGCGAGGTCCGCCCCCGGGTGGCTGTGGAGCTCCGGGTCCTGTACGCCCTGCACCGCTTCTACAACGCACCCCTCTTCCCTCGCTTCAGCCACCTGCCACGCTTCTTCGCTGGGCAGCAGGAGAAGGCGGAGGAGGCAAAGCGGGACGTCCAGCGGCTCTCCACGCAGTGGGAGACGGTCCAGCAGGAGCGGCGCGCCGAGCCCGCCCCCACAGGTCCTGACCCCGACGCCACCTTCGTTCGGCCCCGGGACCGGGAGGCGGTCTGCCGTACCCTGGTCGCCTTCGCCGCCACGCGGGTCAAGCGGGCAGCCCTCTTCACCGTCCGGGACGAATCCGCCTTCGGTTTGCTGGCGGCGGTCTCGGGGCTGGACCCCGGGGCCTTTGCCCTCCTGGAGATCTCCCTCGCTGCTCCCTCCATCCTCCAGGATGTGCTGAACCGCCGCGAATTCTACCGGGGTCCGTTCCTGTCCGTCCCCGAGAACCTCCGGCTGGCCGCTGCGCTCGGCGGTCCACCCCCCCAGGAGGCGCTGGCCTACCCGCTCCTGGTGCGGGACAAGGTGGTCTGCATCCTCTACGGGGACAACGGCTCTCAGAACCTCCTCCTGGGCGGCTTTGAGGACCTGAAGAAGCTGGTCATGAAGGCCGCCATGGCCCTCCAGATCCTGATTCTCCAGCAGAAGATCCGGAACCTCTAAGCCCGGTCAGCTGCCGGATGGTTCAGGGGGCGCCTGCTCCCCTGGACCCTGGTGCCTCCCCGTGACCGCCTGCGCACCGGCCGCGGGGAGGACGGTTTGGTCCTTGGAGGGTCGGGAGGGGGGTGGTATGATAGGCGCGCGACGCCCTCCCTCCGAGACCCCATGAACCGGAAGCGGTTCGCCCGACTGGTGGCCGACGCCCTGGAGGCCCTCCCCGAGGAGTTCCGGGTGAGGATGGCCAACGTGGAGTTGGTCATCGCCGACTGGCCGACCACGGAGGACTTGGAGGAGGCTGGCCTCGGACCCGAGGACACCCTCTTCGGCCTCTACCAGGGGACCCCCCTGCCCGAGCGGGGCGTGGAGGCCCCGCCGCTCTTCCCCGACAAGATCACCATCTTCCAGGGCCCGCTGGAGGAGTGGTGTGAGAGCGACGCCCAGATCCGGGAGGAGGTCCGGACCACCGTGGTCCACGAGATCGCCCACCACTTCGGCATCGGGGAGGACCGCCTCACCGAGCTCGGCTGGGCCTGATGGAGCGGAGTCCGCTCTCTCCGGCGGGGGCCGAGATGTTGCTCCCCGCGCTCCGGGAGGCCTTCAACGCCGGCGAGTACCGGGCGGTCCTGGAGCGGGCGCCGGGGACCGGGTCCGCGGCAGCCTGCCCGCGGCCCGCAGTCGGCGTGGCGCAGGACACCGATGCAGCCAAAAGGAGGAAGGGGGATGGTCCGGGGCTATGTGCTGGTCCGCCTGGTGCCGGGGTTTGAGGCCAACGTCATCAACCAGATCAGCGTCATCCCGGGAGTCGGGGACATCATCCTGGTCTTCGGGCGCTGGGACGCCCTGGTGCGGGTGGAAGCCAAGACGCTGCACGCCCTCTCCCGCCTCGTGGTGAGTCAGATCCGGGGGGTCCAGGGGGTGCAGGCCACCGAGACTTTGGTGCAGGCGGAACTCTAGCCGTGGTCGGGACGTGCGACGAGCGCTGCCGGCTGTTGAAGATGCCGGCGGATCATGCGATTGCGGAGTTCGGGGTCTCGCACCTTGTCCTCTACGACGATCAGACCTTTCCCGGGTATTGCCTTCTCATCCTCCGGGAGCATGCCACGGAGCTCTTCCACCTCACCCCTGCGTTCCGAACGGCCCTCCTGGAGGACGTCTGTCGGGCAGCGGAGGCTCTCCAGCGGGTCTTCCGGCCCACGAAGGTCAACTACGCCGTCCTGGGCAACCAGAGCCCCCACCTCCACTGGCACCTGGTCCCGCGTCGCGCGGACGATCCCGCCTGGCCGCGGCCGGTCTGGAGCCACCCGCACGAGAAGCAGGTCCCTCCCTCCGCACGGGTGCGGGAGCTGGTGCGGGCGATCCGGGACGCCCTCCGGTGAGACGGCGGGACCCTTGCTCTGATGGGGGAGCCTGGTATACTGGCGCGACCATGACCGTCCAGGCGCCCGTCCCCGTTCCTGGCCACTCCGGGGGACCGGCCGTCCCCTGCGACCGCTGCGGGACGACGATGGTGGAGCACCACTGCAAGCTCCAGTGTCCCCGGTGCGGCTTCACCCGCGACTGCTCCGATCCCTAGCGGCACCCCCTGCCCAGGGCCGCCATGCCCGCCGCTTCCCCCTCCCGGCCGCCGCCTGCGTCACGCTCCTCGTCCGGCTCCGAGAGCGTGACATGGCTGCGCCCCGGCCGAGGGGCGGCGGCGCGGCGGCCGGGGCGCGAGGGGGGACGCGGGAGTCGCGCGGCAGGGGTGGGATCTCAGAGGTCGTTGAGGCAGCCGGTGAATTCCTCCACCATGCTGGCGTGGTGGAACTTCGTGGCCTGGACGATGCCCTGCCGGTAGGCGGCCTTGGCCGTCTCCCGGTCGCCGAGGCGCTCGTGGGCCTGGGCGAGCAGTCGGTAGGCGGAGCCCTCGTCCTCCTGCCGCGCGAGATACGCTGTGATGGTCGCGATGGCATCGGCGTAGCGGCCGGCCTTGAAATACTCGTTGCCCAGCATGAAGTGGACCATGGGGTCGTCGGGCGTCTTGGCCAGCATGCCTTCCAGGATCGCAACGCGGTCCATGGCTCCTCCCCGGGCCTGATCCGGGACGGTGGCGGGGGCCGTCTCCCAGGATAAGCCTCCGTGCCGGGGAGTCAAGGCTAGACCGCAGGCCGCTTCAGGCCGGGGGGCGAACAATGGCCAGGCGCGGGCAGGCCGGCGGTGGGGTTCGTGGGGCTGGCCGTCGCCATGGCCGGCCTCGCTGGGGCACCGGTTCGGGCGCGGGCCTGCGGCTTCCCTTTCCGGGCCGGGCGTGGAAGAATGCAGCGCCGCCCATCCGGGGGCGGATGCGGGAGAGGGGACGGAGGAGGCGAGGATGTCGAGGTGGTGGGGTGCGAAGCGGAAGGAGGTCGTGGCTCCGGGGACGGATCGGCTGCCCCCGGGCCAGCGGGTCACGCGCGACTGGCCGGTCCTGCACGCCGGGAACATCCCCCGCTTCTCCGAGGCCACCTGGGACTTCCGGGTCTTCGGCCTCGTCGAGATCCCCCTCCGCATCACCTGGCGGGAGTTCCAGGCGCTTCCCCGCGTCCAGGTGGTCTCGGACATCCACTGCGTCACCTCCTGGAGCCGCCTCGATAACCGGTGGGAGGGGGTAGCCAGCCGGGAGCTGCTGCACCGAGCGCGCGCGAAGCCGGAGGCCCGCTTCGTCATCGTCCACGCCGAGCAGGGATACACCGCCAACCTCCCCCTGGAGGCCCTGCTGGACGAGGATGTCCTCTTCGCTGACGCCCATGACGGCAAGCCGCTGGCACCGGAGCACGGTTTCCCCCTTCGTCTGGTGGTCCCGAAGCGGTACTTCTGGAAGAGCGCCAAGTGGGTCCGGGGGATGGAGCTCACTGCCGAGGATCGGCCCGGGTTCTGGGAGGTCCGGGGCTACAACAACAACGCTGACCCGTGGCGGGCGGAGCGATACTGGTAAGGGGCGGAGGGCCGTCGGCCGATGCCACGGGAGCCCTACCACACTGTTTGGGCCGTCTTCGTCTTCGGCTGGCTCAACATCTACCTCCTCCGGATGGCCCTCGCACCCATCCTCCCCCCCCTCATGGGGGAATTCGGCCTCACCTTCACGGAAGCCGGCCTGCTCGCGACCGCCTATTTCTACGCCTACGCGGCCATGCAGGTCCCGGCCGGCCTGCTCGGCGAAGTATTCGGCCGGAAACGGGTTCTGGTGGCGGGGACGCTCACCTGGGCCGTCGCCTCGCTCCTCACCGGCCTTACCACCTCCTTCGCCCAGATCTTTGCCGCCCGGTTCGTGGCCGGGCTGGGGATGGGCTCCTACTTTGGGAACGACCGTCCCCTGATCGCCGCCGCCACCCCCCGGGAGAGGATGGGCGTGGGCCAGGCGGTCTCCTTCACCGGCGG
>JAKEHP010000112.1 GCA_022614955.1 Candidatus Methylomirabilota bacterium | reverse complement strand
TTCCGGAGCATCTCGTCCCGCTGGCAGAAGCCCCCCTCCTCCAGGAAGACCATCATGCCGTAGTAGGCCTCGGGGGAGCCGAGCCCGTAGATGCAGGAGACGGAGGCGATGATGATGACATCCCGCCGCTCCAGGAGGGAGCGGGTGGCCGAGTGGCGGAGCTTGTCAATGTGCTCGTTGATCAGGGCGTCCTTCTCGATGTAGGTGTCGGTCTTGGGGATGTAGGCCTCGGGCTGGTAGTAGTCGTAGTAGGAGACGAAGAACTCCACGGCATTCTCGGGGAAGAACCCTTTGAACTCGTTGTAGAGCTGGGCGGCGAGCGTCTTGTTATGGGCGATGATGAGAGTGGGGCGCTCCACGCTGGCGATGACGTTCGCCATGGTGAAGGTCTTCCCCGAGCCGGTCACCCCCAGAAGGACCTGGTCCTTGTCCCCTCGGAGGAACCCCTCCGTGAGCCGCTCGATGGCCCGGGGCTGATCCCCCTTCGGCTGGTACTCGCAGACGAGCTTGAAGTGGCCCATGGCTCCCCACGGGGCGCGGCCTGGCGTGACAAAGGATTATACCACGGCCGCTTCGGGGGGGATGACTGGCGGGCGGACCGGCGGGCGGGAAGCGCTAGTTGGACTTGGGGGCGGCCGGCGGCTCCTCGGGGGCCGCAGGGGCTGCCGGCGCTGCCTCCGCCGGCGCGCGGGCCTCGGCGGCGGGCTTTCCCCCCCCCGCCTCGGGCGGGGCCGTCAGGCCGGGGATGCCGGTAGCCCGGACCCGCGCCAGGAAGCGGTCGTAGGGCTCCAGCGGGGCCCAGCCGGCCGGGAGGAGAATCTTCAGGACCTGCCCCCTGTGGATAACGGAGGGTTTGGCACCGATGAGGTTCCGATTGGCCGCGTACACCTTGGGCCACTGCCTCGCGTCCCCGTAGTAGTAGGCCGAAATCAGGTGGAGGTTATCCTCCCCCTGCACCTGATGGAGGGCCTCCACCGGGAGATTTGCCAGCGTCTGCTCGAAGCTCCCTGGCGCGGGCTGGCCCGTCGCGGTCTCCTGCGCCGCTGCCAACCCCGTCCACAGGAGGAATAGGGGGAAGAGAAGGATCATGGCTCTCTGCCTGCCCAACCGCGGCATTACATCCTCCTCCCTGCCTCCGGCCCGTTCGCCCGCCCACCCGCCACCGCCCCCGCCGGGAGGTACTTGCGCCACGCCTCCAGGCGCTCGCGGGAGGTGGCCAGGATCCCCAGGTAGAAGACGGAGATGGGCTTCGCTGGGGGCCGGAGGAGAGTCATCCCCGCCTCGGGCGGGGTGCGGTTTCCTTTCCTCAGATTGCAAGCTCGGCACGCACTCACCACGTTCTCCCAGACCGTCCTGCCGCCGAGGGAGCGTGGCAGGACGTGGTCAATGGTCATGCGCTCCCCGCTGTTGTGGCCGCAGTACTGGCAGGTGTGGCCGTCCCGCTTCAGGATGTTCTTCTTGTTGAAGGAGAGGGTCTGCAGCGGCGGCTTCCTCACGAAGCGGTGCAGGCGGATGACCGAGGGGACCGGGAAGGCGACCGACGGGGAGCGCAGGACCCGGGCCGTGTCCTCCACACGCTCGGCGCGGCCCGTGTAGAGGAGGATGATCGCTCGGCGGGCGCTGCAGACCTGGAGGGCCTCGAAGGTCTGGTTGAGGATCAAGACTTTACTTGAATCCATACGCGCGACACCCTTTGCCAGCCCACGCGCCCGGCCATCGGCGCGAACGGCATCCTACCCAGAGGGGGCCGGGCTTGTCAAGGTGCAAGGGACGGGCCAGAAGGGGCGCTCCTCACGCCGTCTGCCGCGGGGCCGTGGGGGGCGAGGTGGCGGATGAGCGTGTCGAGCAGGATCCCCTCCCGGAGTCCGCCGTCGGTCACGGTGAGGGCCTCAAACCCAAGGACGGCCAGTGCCTCCGCGAGGAGGTAGGCCCCGGCCACGATGACATCGGCCCGTCCGGGCTCAAGACCCGGGAGATGCTGGCGCTCGGTGAGGGGCATCCCGGCGAGCCAGGCGGAAAGTTCGCGGACCCGTTCCAGGGTCAGACGGTGCCCCGTGACCCGGTGGGGGTCGTACGGGTCCAGGCGTAACTCGAGCGCGGCCAGCGTGGTGACGGTCCCCGCTGTCCCGATTGCCTCGGCGGATCGGAGCTCCCGCTGGAAGGGTACGCCCGTCAACGCCCGCCGGACGTGGGCGGCCAAGGCTGCCAGCGCCTCTGCGGGTGGCGGGTCCTCCGGGAGGAACCGCTCCGTCAGCTTCACGACGCCGAGCGGTAGGCTCACGCTGCCCTGCGGGGCGCCGCCCGCGGCCAGGGTGAACTCGGTGCTCCCCCCGCCAATGTCAATAATGACGCAGCGGGCGGAGGAATGGGGGAGGAGGTGCAGCGCCCCGAGCGTGGTGAGGCGCGCCTCCTCCGCGGGGCTCACCACTTCTACGGGGCAGCCGGCCGCGGTGGCGGCCGTCAGAAAGGCCTCCCGGTTCACCGCCTCCCGGGCCGCGCTCGTGGCAACGGCCCGGGAGGCGACCGCCCCGAGACGGCGCGACGTCGCGGCGTACTCCGCGACGACGCCCACGGTCCGACCGATGGCGGCGGCTGTGAGGTGCCCCGTGGCCTCCAGACCCTCGCCCAGGCGCGTGATGGCCTGGGCCTGGTGCTGGACGGCGTAGGCGCCGGGCGCATCCGCCTCCGCCACCAGGAGGCGGACCGTGTTGGTTCCGACGTCAATGGCGGCGAAGGTCGGCATTAGATTCCCTTTGTCCGCGCCCGCTCCGCGAGGGTTTTCACCAGGGCGGGGTCCGGTCGCACGACGATGGTCTTCTCCCGGGTAATGAGGGCCTCGCCCACCTTCCCCCCCTTCGGCTTCCGGACGTAGCGGGCGATGGTGTAATCCACGGCGACCTTGGTCTGGCCGCGGGCCTTGCTGTAGTAGGCGGCGAGGACCGCCGCCTCGCGTAAGGTCCGGGCCGGGACCTCAGGGTGCGCCTTTTCCGTCCGGACCAGGACGTGAGAGCCAGAGGTCGCCTGGGCGTGCAGCCAGAGGTCGTGGCTCCGGGCCAACCGGAAGGCCAGCGTTTCGTTCCCCTGGCTGCTCTTCCCCACCAGGATCTCCCGCCCCTCGCTGGAGAGAAAGTGCCTTGGGGCCGGGCCCTCCTCTGTCCGTCGGCGGGCCGTGGCCACCGGGCCCGCGCCGCCGCGGAAGGCGAAGGACCGCCGGAGCGCTTCTTCTTCCTTTGGGGGCAGGGGCTCTCTTCCCAGTCTTGCCTCTGCCTCCGCGAGCCGCTTGAGGCTCTCCTCGGTTTCCTTCAGCCGGGCCCGCAGGAGGGGGAGGCCCCGGCGGGCCTTGGCCGCCCGCTTGAAGTAGGCCTCGGCGTTCGCCCGGACCGGGAGGCTCGGTTCCAGCGGGATAGTGAGGGAGGCCTCCGGCCCACCGGCGTAGTCCGGGAGGGTGACCGTGGTGGCCCCCCGCCGGATCGTGTGCTGGTTCGCCACGAGGATTTCCCCCATCCGCTGCCACCGGTCCGTCTCGGCGGCCCTGGCCAGGTCCTCCCGGAGCGCCGTCGCGCGCCGATTGAGGCGTGCGGCCGCGCGGGAGAGGAGGCGTCGGAGGGATGCTCCCCGTTCCTCCGGACGACCGGCCCGACGCGCGTCGCGCCAGGCGAGGAGCGCCCGGCTCATGCTCTCGGCGGGGCGCTGGGCGCCCACGGGGTGGGACGTGAGGGGGATGGCGCTCACTCCCATTACCGCCTCCCCCTCGAGGAGGACGCGGGGGGCGAAGGGACCTCTGCCCATCCCGCGCAGGTCCTCCAGCGGGGGGAAGAGAGCCTCGGGCTCCGGAGAGGTCACGCGGGAGGCGATCTCCCGTGCGAGGGTCGTCCCGAGGGGGGGGAGGGCCGCTCGCAGGGCGCGGAAGAGGGGCTCTCCCGAGGCAAGGAATGGGGCCATCAGCCCCGCCAGCTCCGCCGGGGTCCCGGGGGGCTCCGGGACGGAGAGAGCTTCGAGCCGGAAGTCCGGAGGGATCGAGAAGACGGGCCGCTCCGGGTCGCGGAGGACGGCCCCGGGCCGCCGAGGGAGGAGACTCACGTCAAGGATGAGCGCGCCCGCGTCGAAGGTGAA
>JAKEHP010000624.1 GCA_022614955.1 Candidatus Methylomirabilota bacterium | reverse complement strand
GGGAAATCTGCTCGCCGGTGGGGGAAGGGAACGAGGGGCGTTCTGGGTGATGGATGAGGCGGCCGCGCTGGTCGTGCAGGTCCTGGATCCGCAACCGGGGGAGCGGGTCCTCGACGTCTGCGCGGGAGGGGGCGGCAAGGCGACGCTGGCCGCCATGCTGATGGAGAACCGAGGCGAGGTGGCCGCCCTCGATCTGAGCCCCCGCGCGCTGCGACGCCTGCAGGATGGGGTGCGGCGCCTCGGCACGACCATCGTGAGTCCGGTGCGAGGAGACGCCCGCGAGGCGGCGGGGCATTTCCGGAAATGGGCAGACCGGGTCCTGGTCGATGCCCCCTGCACAGGCCTGGGCACGGTCCGGCGGCGCCCGGAGATCCGGTGGCATCGGGAGCCGGCGGATATCGCCCGACTCGCCGCGCTTCAGAGCGCGATCATGGACGGGGTGGCGGACTGCGTCACCCCTGGCGGCGTGCTGGTGTATGCCGTGTGCAGCCATGAGCCGGAGGAGGGAGCGGACGTCGTGGCAAGGTTCTTGACCCGGCATCCGGACTTCTCCCACGGGGACAACCTGCCGGCTTTCTTCCGAGGGGCGAGAAGCGCTCTCGTGACCGGGGGGCACGTCGCCACCTGGCCGCATCGGCATGAGACGGACGGGTTCTTTGTCGGTCGGCTCCGTCGGCACTGAGGGGTCGAGGGAACCATCATGTGGTCGAAGACCGTGCTGCGGATCTCCGGAATCGGGGTCGGACTCTTCGTGTTGTCCGTCCTCTCCGGCTACATCGCCATGAATCTCTCCCTGGAGCGGGACCGGATCGAGGTCCCGGTCGTGATCGGGTTGGAGCTGAAGGAGGCGGCCCGCCAGCTCCGGATCGTGGGGCTGCAGCCGCGCATGGCCGGTGAGGAGTACCATGGGGCCTTCCCGAAGGGTGCGGTGGTCCGCCAGAGCCCGTCCGGCGGATCTCGTGGCCGCAGGAACGTCGAGGTTCGCCTCACCATCAGTAAGGGAAGCGATGAGACGCTCGCCCCGGACCTCGCGGGCCAGCCCCTCCCGCAGGCGCAGCGGCTCTTGGCGGAGCAGGGTCTGCTGCTCGGGCCTACCGCCAAGGTGCACACGAGCCTGCCGACGGGCGTGGTAATCGCGCAGAACCCGCCTGCCGGTTTCCCGACGCGGCGGGGGAGTGCGGTGAGCGTGCTGGTCAGCCTGGGGGAGGAAGACCGCTTCTATGTGATGCCCAACGTGGTCGGGCAGGGGGAGGAAGAGGCCGTTGCCATCCTGAAGGAGAT
>JAKEHP010000111.1 GCA_022614955.1 Candidatus Methylomirabilota bacterium | reverse complement strand
CTGGGAGGGGGCGCCGGTCACCGGCTTCGTCCGGGACCGGAAGCGCATCGTGGGGGTCAAGAATCTCGACCGCACGGTGAGCGCCGGCCGGTACGTCCTCGCGGCCGGCCCCTGGTCTGCCCAGGTGGCGTATCTGCTGGGCCTCCCGGTCCCGGTCCTGCCCGTGAAGGGGCAGCTCTGCATGGCCGGCCTCCTCCAGGGGGGGCCACGCCACGTCATCTACTCCCACCTGGCCTACCTGGTCCCCCGCCCCGGGGGGGAGGTCATCCTGGGGACCACGGAGGAGTTCGCCGGGTTCGACAAGCGGGTGACGGTCAGCGGGCTCAAGGGGATCCTGGCCGGCGCGCAGGAGCTCTATCCGGGCCTGGCAGGGGCTGAGGTCCTGCGGGCCTGGGCGGGGCTCAGACCCTCGACCAGCGACGGCCTCCCGCTCCTCGGGCCGGTGCCCGGGGTGGAGGAGCTCCTGGTGGCTACGGGGCACCACCGGAACGGAATTCTCTTGGCTCCCATCACGGCGCGGATCCTGCGGGACCTGATCGTGGATGGCCGGACGAGCGTGCCCCTCGCGGCGCTGCGGGTGGACCGGGAGCTCACCCCCCAGGTACCGGAGGCGCGCTGATGCGCAAGCCGGAGCGGGTGCTGGCGGCGGTCGCGGCGGCGCCGGTGGATTGCCCTCCCTTCAGCATCTGGTACCACTTCGGCCTGCAGCACCTGCCGGGCCGGGCGTTGGCCGAGGCAGAGCTGGCCTTCTACCGCTACTTCGACCCGGACTTCCTGAAGGTGATGCACGACTATCCCTTCCCTCTCCCGGACGGCATGACCGAAATCAGCCGCCCCGAGGAATGGCGGCGCCTCACCCCCCTGCCCGGTGACCACCCGGCATTCCGGGAGCAGCTCACCGCCCTGGAAGCCATCGGCCAAAGCCTGAGGGGGGAGGCCCTCTTCATTGATACGGTCTTCAGCCCCTGGACCACCGCCCGCCGCGTGCGGGGCCAGGAGGGGCTCCTGAGCGACATGCGCCGCCATCCCGAGGACCTCCTCCAGGGGCTCGCTGCCATCGCGGAGACCTGCGCCGCCTACGTCCGGACGGCGTCGGCACAAGGGATCGCCGGGATCTTCCTCTCCGTGGGGGGCGCCTCCTACGAGTTCATGGGGGATGAGGAGTATGCCCGCTTCGGGCGGCCCTTCGATCTTTGCGTCCTGCAGGCGGCCCGGGATCTCCCCTTCAATGTTCTCCACCTGCACGGGGTCAAGCTGATGTTCAACACCTGCCTGGACTACCCGGTGCAGGCGTTCAACTGGTCGCACTGGCACACGCAGCCCAGCTTGGCCGCTGCCCGCCAGCTCACGGGAAAGTGCCTCCTGGGGGGCGTGGACGAGGTGAACACCAGCACCGTTCGCCCCCGGGCGATCCGGGCCCAGGTGGCCCAGGCCATCCGGGAAGCAGGGGGGCGCGGCCTCATCCTGGGACCCGGCTGCGCCGTCCCCTCCGACACCCCGCCCTTCAACCTGCACGCCGTCCGGGAGACGGCGCGAGCGGCCCGGATCTAGCCGGGCCTCCCGATCAGGAGCTGCCTGTGGAGCACGGTGCGCGGACACCCATCCGGATCACGGGGACCGGCGCCTACCTTCCCGAGGCGGTCCTGACGAATGCGGAGCTTCAGGCCCGGACCGGCTTAAGCGACGAGTGGATCCTGGCGCGGAGCGGGGTCCAGGAGCGGCGGGTGGCGGGGAAAGACGAGGCCGCCTCCGACCTGGGTCTTGTGGCAGCCCGGCGGGCCCTCGAGGAGGCGGGCTGTCCTCCCGAGGAGTTGGACCTGCTGGTCGTGGCCACGACCACACCCGACACCCTCTGCCCGTCTACCGCCTGCTGGATCCAGGCCCGGCTCGGGGCGGATCGGGCTCTCCCCTTTGACGTCTCCGCGTCTTCCGCTGGATTCCTGGTGGCCCTCTCGGTCGCCCGGGAGTACCTGCGGTCGGGGGCCGCCCGGCGCGCCCTCGTGGTCGCGGCCGAGGTGGTGACCCGCTATGTGGACTGGGGCGACCGGGAGAACTGCTTCCTCTGGGGGGACGGCGCGGCCGCGGCGGTCCTGGAGGCGGGGCCGGGGCCGGGGGCCGCTCTCCTCGCTCTCACCCTGCACGCCGACGGGCGACAGGCAGACCGTCTTCTCCTTCCCGGGGGGGGATCTCGTGTCGCCCCGATCACGGCCCGCACGGTGGAGACCGGGGCGCACGCCATCCGGATGCAAGGACCCCAGATCTACCGGTCCTCGGTTCGACGGCTGGTGGAGGCGTGCCGGGAGGTCCTGGGGGAAGCGGGGCTCCCCCTGGAGGCGGTTGCCCTCCTGGTTCCCCACCAGGCCAACCTGCGGATCATCGAGGCGGTGGCAGCGCGGCTCCCGCTGCCCATGGACCGGGTGGTGGTGACCATTGACTACACCGGCAACTGCTCGGGGGCCAGCCTCCCCCTGGCCTTCGACGCCGCGTTGCGCCAGGGGCGCCTGCGAGCCGGGGAGATCGCCCTCCTGGCGGCCGTGGGGGGCGGCCTCATCTGGGGGGCGGGTCTGGTCCGGATGTGAGGCGGACCCGCCCCGACGAGCGCGTCCTGGCCGTCCGGGGGTCCCCCGCGCCCGAACTCCCGAGCCGCCGGGCCCTCGCAGCAGCACGCGACCGGCTGCACCGGACGACGCCCGCCCGCCGCATCCGGGGGGAGCGATCGGCCCTGGCATTTCTGGAGGCCGTGGGGTTCGCCTTTCTCTTTGACAACTTCGGGACGGGGCTCCCGTTTCTGTGGGCGGCAGTCTCAGGCCGGCGTGACCCCCGCTGGCCCCGGCACACGCACCACGACCCGGGGATCGGTCTTGCCTGGCATTTGAAGGACGTCTTGCCCGCCCGCCGGAAGATCTACTACGGCAAGCTCCTGTTGGGGAAGCCCACCCTGGTGGCGCTGCGGGACCTGCCGGCCTGCATCGCCTGGTTCAAGCGGGCGACGCCGGCCTGGCACCGGGTGGCCTTCGTAAGCGGGCGGATGTCCCGCGCGGCGCACGCCATCCTGGAGGCCCTGCACGCCGAGCATCCCCTGTATACGCCCGACCTGCGGCGGGCCGCCGGGTTGGCCCATCCGGGGGAGACCCGAGCGTTCGAACGGGCGATCGCCGAGCTGCAGCAGGGGCTCTGGGTCGTGAAGACGGAGGAGCGGTACGAGCCCTCCTTCGCGTACCGGTGGGATCTCTTCGAGACCCGCTACCGGCGCGCGGCGGCGGCTGCCGAACGCATCGCCCCCACGGAGGCTCTGGAGCAGCTCTTGAGTCGCCTCCTGGACACGCTCCTCTGGAGCACGCCGCGGGAGCTCACCCGCCTGCTCAGGCCGACGCCTGAGCAGCTGGAGGTGGCCCTGGGGGATCTCGAGACCCGGGGTCGCCTTCTTCGCGGCGTCATGGTCCCGGGACTGCCACCCCGCCTCCTGCTGAGCCGTCGCGCTCTGGAGGCGCTCCGTCCGCTGGATGCGCTTCGCCGCCTGCTGCGCGACGGCGAGGGATGAGCGGGGAAGGGGGATTCTCCCCCTGGGGCCTTTGGCCCCACCGACTGCTCCGCCTGCCGACGGGCTCGGGGCAATGGCCTGATGGACGAGGCTGACACCGTGCTCGCAACACTTCGCCGCTTGGTCGCGTTCTTGCACCCGCCTCTTCCCGATGCGATGCCCGTGCTCCGAGAGACAGCGGGCCGCGGCGGGGGTGGCGATGGCGGAGATGGGGGAGGGCCGAAGTGGGGCGATGGTCCTCCTGGTGGATGATGAGCCGGTGATCCTGGCCATGATGGAGGACTTCCTCACTGTTAATGGGCTCGGTGTCCTCGTCGCCCACGACGGGAGCGAGGCCCTCCGGCTGGCCCAGGAGCGGAAGCCCGATGTCATCGTCCTGGATGTGATGATGCCGGGCATGGACGGCTACGAAGTCTGCCAAAAGTTGAAAGAGGACCCCCGAACCCGGGGGATCCCGGTTATTCTCCACACGATCCTGAAAGGGGAGGAAGTGGAGGCCCGGGGGGAGGCGGCGGGGGCCGACTTCGTCGTGCACAAACCGATGCGCCCCCTGTCCCTCTTCTTGAAGACGGTCGAGGCGGCGCTCGCGAGGGGGCGCCGGCCGGGCTGGCCCGCCCGTACGCTCCCGCCCCGGTCCTGAAAGGGGGGGACCGCGCGCCGCGGACGGCGGCAGGCAGTCGGGTTCCGGCGGCCTGCCGCCGCGGTCTTTTCGCTCACGCCGCATGCTCTGATCGCGGGGAGGAAAGGAGGGAGCCGATGCGACGTGCGACCCTGACCATCCTGATCTTGGCGGCCCTGGCGGCGCCCGCACTCGCCGAGCAGGCGCCGGTTGCCCCTCCGGCGGGCGCCCCTGCCCGGCCAGAGGAGCTGGCCCGAAGCGGCCGGTACGCCTTCTTCCCGGCGGCGGTGCAGGGAGGGCTGGAGTATCTCCTGGACACCGCCACCGGCGATCTCTGGGTCCTCTCGCGGGACGCCGACACCAACTACTTCTACCTGGGCTACATCCCCCGGGCGCCGCAGTTCCCCTTCGCCGAGATCCTCCGGCAGAAACAGCTCCGCCAGCAGGCCCCCGGCGCGACTCCCTCCCGCTAGGCGAGTGCCCGCAGGCCGGCTGCGAGACCCTGTTCATCGACAGGCCGGGCTTGGCGGGCGCCCGGCTACCCGGTTACTATGAGGGCGCGGGCAGATCGGTGGGACGCGCGGGGCGGGCAAGACACAGGGGGGCGGGCGCTTGGCCGAGCAGGGGGAGCGGGCCGTGATGGCGTTCGGGCAGCCCTTTGCCGTCGCCTTTCCACAGCTCACGGATGCCCACGTTGAGTGGGAGGAGGAGGGGCACGCGCTATCCGGGGGCCCGGCGGCGGTCCGTCGTGGCCTCCAGATGAGCGTCAGGGAGGGGTACTTCCAGGGGACCATCCGGTGCGGCCAGCGCGGCTGCGTCGGAGGCGGCTTCGAGATGGACCGGATCGTTCAGTTCATGGTGCAGGATGGGGAGGAAGAGCGGGAGGGTCTGCTGGTCTGCGGGGGATGGGTTGGCGGGG
>JAKEHP010000623.1 GCA_022614955.1 Candidatus Methylomirabilota bacterium | reverse complement strand
CCCTCGATCAGGTCCACGTCCGGCTTCTCCATCTGCTCCAGGAACTGCCGGGCGTAGGCCGAGAGGGACTCCACGTAGCGGCGCTGCCCCTCGGCGTAGATGGTGTCGAAGGCGAGGGTGGACTTGCCGGACCCCGAGACCCCCGTGATGACCACCAGCTTCTCCCGGGGGATCTCGAGGTCGAGGGATTTCAGGTTGTGCTCGCGGGCACCCCGGATCAGGATCCGATCGGTGGCCATGGATCCTCCCGACGCAGGCCAGTAGGCTGACCCGACATTATATCGCGAAACCGGGGCCCTGCAAGCGGGCCGGCCTCGTCGGCGGCGGCCTTCACGGCTTCAGCCCCCGGCGCCAGGTCGTGACGTCCAGGGCCCGGCCGGTCACGTGGCGCGCGGCGTCGGAGGCCAGGTAGACGAAGAGGGGCGTCACCCGCTCGGGGGCGTCCCCGGCGAATCCGGTCATCCGGGTCGCCACCATGCCAGGGCTGACGCTGTTGACCCGGATCCGGTCGCGCTTGAGCTCCTGGGCCAGGTACCGGGTCAACCCCTCCAGCCCCCATTTGGCGGCCCCGTAGGCCCCCCAGTCCTCCATGGCGTTGCGCCCCAGCCAGGAGGAGACATTGATGATGCTCCCGCCCCCCTGCCGGCGCATCCCGGGGACAACGGCCCGGGTGCACAGGAACGGTCCCGTCAGGTTGACCGCCAGGACGGAGGCCCAGTCGGCCGGGGTTACTTCGGCCAGGGGAACGTGGGGGCCCGGGATGCCGGCGTTGTTCACCAGGACATCCACCCGGCCGAAGGTCCGCAGCCCCTCGCCCACGAACCGCTCAACCTGGGCGGCGTCGCTCACATCAGCCGGGACCGTCACCACGCTCGCCCCGACCTGCCTGAGGGCCGCGGCGACCTCCTCCAGCTCCCCGGCACTCCGCGCGCACAGCGCGAGGGCCGCCCCCGCGGCCGCGTACGCCTCGGCCACGGCGCGGCCGATCCCGCGGCTGGCGCCGGTGATGAGGGCCACCTTGCCGTGCAGCTCCAT
>JAKEHP010000622.1 GCA_022614955.1 Candidatus Methylomirabilota bacterium | reverse complement strand
TCACTCCCGTAGGCAAACTCATGTCATTCACCCGGAGCAGGATGCCGGTCTGCTGGAGCATCGTGGCGGCGATCTCTTCGATGGCCTTCACGAGCTCGGGCTGGCCAAAGAAGCTCTCGAAATGTTGCGAGGTAGGCGGGCTGTCTGGACACGGATCGTTCTCCTTGTGGTTGTTCGGGGTGCCGACCCGCACGTACTTCGCCGGGGCCTCCGGCAACGGTGCCAGCCGATGGACCTCCACTGTGATGTCCTTCGTGGCGGCCGGGAAGCCGGGAGCCGTTGCGACGATGGTCTCGACCCCGCTCACCTCGGGGGCCCGATAGGGCACGGGCAGGGTGCAGGAGCCCGTCCCCTCGCCATCGAACGTGGTCACCGTGCAGCGCTTGGCCTCCTCCCCCGTTCCCAGATCCCGGAGGGTCCCTGTCGGCCGCGTGCTGTTGTGGGCATGGCCGCCGGTCCCGGAGCTGAGCTCTGACGGCGGCCGCACCTCAAAGGTCACCTCCACGCTCGGCGGCGGGCTGCCGCCTTGGGCAGGGCAGGTCGTGACGCGGGCCGTTACAGTGGCCTCGGTGGGGCGCTCCCGGATGGCCGCGGGGACCACATTGTCGCTCGGAATCTCCGGGAGAAGGGTGTCGCGCGACACCGTGACGGTGAGCGTCTGGGGGCAGGCTGCCTCAGCGGTCAGCGTGAGGGCGTTATGGGGCGCGCGGTGGCTCGCTGACCACTTCCCTTCGGGGTGACCGGCCTCATCCTCCCGTCCTCACAGCCGCTCCCAGAGGAACTGGCCATTGAAGGACAGCAGGGCATAGGCCTCGCTGGTCTCGGGCTTGTTCCCCGGGCAGGAGACCTCCAGACAGGAGGTGGCGCGGACCGCATTCAGGAACGCGTTCACGTTGTCTTTGGCCCCCTGGGTGTCCCCGGCCTCCAGCTTCCGCTTCGCCGCGATAAGCTTGGCCAGGAGGCTCTGGTGGACCCCGTCCACCTTGATCCACCCGAGCTGGCGGCTATCGTGGACGAGGGTGATGAGGTAGTTCAGGAACTCGAGGGGGACGAAGGT
>JAKEHP010000110.1 GCA_022614955.1 Candidatus Methylomirabilota bacterium | reverse complement strand
GGTGCCATGGACCCGGCCCGGGCGGGCAGGAAAGCATCACGAGCGTAAGCCTGCGCGCGCAGGCCCAAACCTGGGCATGTCACTTCCCAGCGCCGTGTTTCGATGGCTCCTGGGGCACTTCCAGCGGCGGCTCCCCCCCCAGGCCGTCATCCCGCGGCAAAAGCGGCAGCCCCTCTATCTTGTGCATAGGTCTTACACTATAATCAGCTACCTGTTGCCCCCTCACCAGCGGCATGAAGTCAGGAAACTACTCACCCGAGAGCCCAACCCATGTTGCAAGTATGCTACTTCACCCCTTACCAACGTTGTTGCATTTTTGCCCCTGCCGGGCGATGCACTCCAGCTCTTCTGTACCCCTCCGGCTTCACGCCAGATCTCCACTTCCACGATCTAACGTCCCAATTTGAATGGTGGTTTCCATTCCCGTCTTTCCAGAAGTCTTCTTTCTGGCATGTCAGTTGCCTCTACACGGAAGGCGATTCAAAGCGGAGACCCCTTCCCGAGAAAGGCAAACCCGCCGCGAGGCGGGGACGCAAAGCCACGGGTCAGGCCACGAGCCTGACAGCCAGGCTACCGAAGGAAGGGAGACGCAAGGCTCCCCGGGAACATGGTGGTCTCCCGCAAAGAAAGGGGAGTCCCGTGTTTTTGGGAGCCGCCCCTCCTGTCGGTCGCACCCTCCATCTTCGGGGCTCCCTCAAACAGGTCTCTGGCTCTGTGCTGTCCATCGCGGACGGCCCTTGATGGGTCGAACAATGAGTTCATTCTGGAGCCTATTTGAAGGGCCTTTTCTGGTCTTCCTTCTGCTTCTCATTCTTCCAGTCATCGCCCGGCCCGAGGAAGCCGCAGCCGCTCAGCTCACTCTGACCTGGACGGATAACTCCACCAACGAAGCTGGTTTCAACATCGAGCGCAGGACCGGGCAAACAGGGGCGTTTGCTCTGATCAATGCGGTGGGAGCTGACGTCGAGAGCTACACCGATTCAAGTCTGGCAGACGGAACTGAGTACTGCTACCGAGTACAAGCGTTTAACGGGGTTGGGAACTCGGCTTACTCCAATGTGGATTGTGGGACTGCCACTATTGGTGGTGGCGGAGGCGGCGGGGGCTGCTTCATCGCCACGGCGGCCTTCGGTTCTCCCCTGGCCGCCGAGGTGCAATTGCTCCGCGAGTTCCGGAATCGAGCCCTGCTGACGCATGCGCCGGGGCGGGTCCTGGTCGCAGCCTATTATCGACTCAGCCCGCTGCTCGCCGAGCAGATTCGCCAGGACGAGGCCCTCCGGGCGGTGACCCGAGGCCTCCTCTGGCCGGTCGTTTGGTGGGCTCACCTGGCGCTGGTGTCGCCGGCCCTCGCGCTTGCGCTCGGGGGGGGTCCACTCGTGGCCGGGCCGCTCATCGCGCTCCTGCTACGGCGCGCCCGGCGGGCCCGCGCCGCCCGGCGGATACAGCCATGAGTCGCCCGCCCCGTCCCCCCCGCCCTGGGAGCCCCGTTTGGGGGGCTCTGGTGAGCGCGGCCCTGGTGGCGGCGGGACCGACCCTGGCGCGAGGAGACGCAGCCTTGGTCACGCCCGGCAGCACCGAGATCCGCTTCCCCGCACAGGTGCGCTACGCCATCGTCCGCCAGACGCCCGGGGAGATCCGGATGCTGTACGCCCCCGGCGACATCATCTTCCATCCCAAGCATCCCACGGGCGCCTTGAGGATTGAGCGGGTCGAGGCCGAGGCCGTGGTCCTCCGTGAGGCTCCCCGGGGCCGAGTGCACGTCCTGCCAGTCGGGGACCCGCTCCCCGGCTTCCCGGGCTGGACCGTCAGCGGGACGGTGCTGCTGATGGAGCTGCACTATCGGTATCGGACCGTCGACCGCCTTAGGTACCCGGAGCCGGTCCTGGTAGCCCTGGAGGGGTCCCGGGCCATCCTGGAGGTGGAGGTTCTCCTCTCCGCCGCGCCCGGGGGCGGGGGCCCCTTCGAGGCCGCGGCCCCGCCTGGCCTCGATCCCGCCGCCCCGGCGCGGGCGACGCTCGATGGGGAGCTGCTTGACAAGGTCCGGGTCCGGGAGACCAGCCCAGGGCGCTACGAGGTACCGGCCGCCGATGTTCAGGCCGTGCTGGAGAATGCCGGGCGGGTCCTGGCCGACCTGTGGCCGAGCGTCCAGCCCAGCCCCTCTCTCCAGACGGGGCTGGAGTACCGGATCACCTCGGCGGCAGGCGATGGGGTCCTGAGCAACCAGGGCTTCACGGTAACCGCCCCCAAAATGGCCGAGCGGGCCGGGATCCAGGTGGGGGATACGATTCTAAGTGTGAACGGTCGGCCGGTCGACGGCTTTGCGAGCCTTTACGGGATCTTCCGGGCGGTCCGGCAGGATCAGGCCCTCCGAACGGTCCAGGTGGAGCTGGACCGCCGGGGGACCCGCCTGACAAAGACCTACCGCATCCGATGAGGGGGGGCGCAAGGAATGGCTGACATGATGAGGCAGCTTTAGGCAATCTGGACGTTGTCGTCGCTGGGGTGGGCATGATCAGTGCGTGGGAGCTAGCCTCGACGGCGATCCATGGATGTCTCATCCAGGAAAACGACAGGAGGCTCCGATATGCAACCGAGAACGGCACTTACGCTGGCGTCATTCGTGACCATAGGACTCCTCGTAGGGCTCCTCGCCACCCTTAGCACTGCCGAGGCCGATCCGTACTTCAATTCCAGTGAGCCCGG
>JAKEHP010000109.1 GCA_022614955.1 Candidatus Methylomirabilota bacterium | reverse complement strand
CGTCCACCTGAACCAGGATCACACCCATCCTCACCTGACCCATGCTGCGATCCCTCCTGCTGCTCGTCCCGCTGGCCGCGCCATCGCTCCACGCGCAAGTCCCGGTGGACACCGCCGGCGTCGGCGAGCTCATCACCCGCGCGATCGGCCGGTCCGAGGTCATGGCCCACCTGCGGCATCTGACCGACGTCATCGGACCCCGGCTCTCCGGCACCGCCGCGATGCGCCAGGCCAACGAGTGGGTGGCCGACCGCCTGCGGAGCTATGGACTCACCGCCACCCAGGAGCCGTATCCTTTCGGGGTGGCTTGGGAGCGGGGTCCGCTGTCGCTCCGGCTCCTGGAGCCGTTCCGCCGGCCCATCACCGGCTTCAGCTGGGGGTGGACCGCCGGCACCGAAGGCCGGACGCTGGCCGGACCGGTGGTGCTGACCGACCTCGCCATCCCGGACAGCCTCGCGGTGTACCGCGATCGAGTGCGGGGCGCCTGGGTGCTGCCCCGGCCTTCCTCACCGCGCTGGAACCCGGACGGCCCGCCGATGACGCCGGAGGACTCGGCCCGGATCGCCGCCGCCCAGGCCGCCCGGGCGAGCCTCACTGCGGACACCTCGGCGGCGGCGCTCGAGGAGCGGCGCCAGTGGCAGATCGACCTTCCCTATCTCCTGCGGCAGGCCGGAGCCCTGGGGACCCTCACCGATGGGGCGAAGGAGCACGCCCTCCTCACCATGAGCGGGAGCCCCAACCGGGTGTCCCCCCTCCCCAACATCGTGATCGCCCACGAGGATTACACCCACCTCGAGCGGCTGATCCGGGCGGGCGTGATGCCGCGGGTCGAGGCCCGGGTGGACAACACACTGGGGAAGACCCCGGTGCAGCAATGGAACTCGGTGGGCGAGATCCGGGGCACCGACTGGCCGGGTCAGGTGGTGATCCTGGGCGCGCACCTCGACAGCTGGGACCTCGCCACCGGGGCCACGGACAACGCCACCGGTTCCAGCGTGGTGATCGAAGCCGCCCGCCTCATCGCCCAGTCGGGCCTGAGGCCCAAACGGACCATGCGGTTCATCCTGTTCACCGGGGAGGAACAGGGGCT
>JAKEHP010000621.1 GCA_022614955.1 Candidatus Methylomirabilota bacterium | reverse complement strand
GCAGCCCTTCTCCCCCGCCAGCCGGACGAACTCCAGCTGCTGCCCGCCCTGCAGGAGGTATCCCTCCGCCACCACCTCGCCGTCCACGACCGGGACCGCCCGAGGGCTGATGTTCAGGGGCTGGGCGAGGGCGTGGCGGATCTCCGCCACCGTCCGCCCGGCGACCGCCGCTTCGAGCGCGTGGATCCCGTAGAGGATCCGCACGGCCGTTCCCGTCTGGGCTGCCGACCGGGTCCCGCTCGCCTGCCGCAGCTCCTCACTCACGGGATCCTCCCCGCTGCACCGGCTGGCTCCGGCCAGCCAGGATGTCCAGGTACACCTCGCCGTACGGAACCCCCCCCTGCTGCCAGGCGTAGAAGACGTTCAGCATGGCCGAGGCGACAGCCAGGTTCATGAAGAGGAGCTGGGGCACCCCGGCCACGGCCGCCGCGTCGCAGGACGCATCGGCGGGGGACCCGTCACCGGGAGACGCGATCTCGGGGTGGAACCGGGTGAGGGGCGCCGAGAGGTCCCGCCCTCCCTGGCGGCAGTAGACCTGCACGTTCCCGTCGGTCCACTCGTTCCCCCCCGAGATGAGGAGGATATCGGAGAGACGCTCGCAGTGGTCGCTCACCACCTTCCGGGTCCGGTGGTTGTCCACCCCGAGGAACACCGCGTCCCCGCTCCGGATCAGGTCGGCCACGTTGGCCGGAGTCACGAACTCCGGGATGGCCCGGACCGAGAGGCCGGGGAACTCCCGGGCCACCTCCTCCGCCTTCACCCGCGCCTTGTTCCCGGCGGCCCGGAACGCCTGCCGCGGGAGGTTGCGCTGCTCGAAGACGTCACCGTCCACCAGGGTCAGGCGACAGCCGGTCCCCGCGTAGTAGAGGTAGCGGGCGAGCGGCGGAAGCAGGGCACAGCCGATCCCCCCCAGCCCGATCACCTTGATCTCCAGCATCCCCGATCCCTCAGATGGCCGCCGGTGGCCCCTCCTCGTGGATATCCCGGGGCACTTCCTCCACGCGCAGGCGGGCGAGCCAGGCGGGATCGGCCGGCGGGCCCCCGTCCCCCGGCAGGGCCTCGAAGACCTCCAGCGGGGCGAGGCGAAGGCGACGGCCGTCCACCACCAGCGAGCAGGCATAGGTGGGT
>JAKEHP010000620.1 GCA_022614955.1 Candidatus Methylomirabilota bacterium | reverse complement strand
CGCCGTCGAGCGGGCCCAGTCGGGGCATCCGGGCACGCCGATGGCCCTGGCACCCGCGGCTTATGTGCTCTGGTCCCGGTTCCTCCGGCACAACCCCCGCAATCCCGACTGGGCCGATCGCGACCGCTTCGTGCTTTCCTGTGGCCATGCGTCGATGCTGCTCTACGCCCTCCTGCATCTCAGCGGGTACGACCTCCCGCTGGATGAGGTCATGGCGTTCCGGCAGTGGGGGTCGCGGACCCCGGGGCATCCCGAGCGGGGCCATACCGTCGGCGTGGAGACCACGACCGGGCCCTTGGGCCAGGGATTCGGGAACGCGGTAGGGATGGCGATCGCCGAGCGGATCCTGGCCGAGCGGTTCAACCGGCCGGATCACCGGATCGTGGACCACCGGGTCTGGGGCTTCGTGAGCGACGGCGACCTCATGGAGGGGGTCGCGTGTGAGGCGGCCTCCCTGGCCGGCCACCTCCGTCTGGGCAAGCTCAACTTCATCTACGACGACAACCACATCACCATCGACGGCGACACCGCGCTGTGCTTCAGTGAGGATGTCCCCCGCCGGTTCGAGGCCTACGGCTGGCACGTGACCCGGGTCGGGGACGGCAACGACCTCACCGCCATCACCCAGGCGCTGGAGGCGGCCCGGAGCGAGACCACCCGCCCCTCGCTGATCGCCCTCCGGACCTACATCGCCGACCCCGCCCCCACCAAGCGGAACAGCGCCGAGGCGCATGGCGCACCGCTGGGCGCCGAGGAGATCCGCCGCACCAAGGAGATCCTCGGCTGGCCGCTGGACCCGCCGTTCTACGTTCCCGACGACGCCATGGAGCATTGGCGCTCGGCGGTGGGCCGGGGCGCCGATCTCGAGGCCGAGTGGCGGGCCCGGTTCGAGGCGTACACCATCGTGAACCCCGAGTCGGCCCGGGAATTCGAGCTGTGGCTGTCCGGTGGCCTGCCCGAGGGGTGGGACCGGGATCTCCCGGTGCTGACCCCGGCCAAGGGACAACTGGCCACGCGTCAGGCATCCGGGCTGGTGCTTCAGGCCCTGGCCCCGGCCCTGCCCAACCTGGTCGGCGGCTCGGCCGACCTGGGCGGGAGCACCGGAACCACCCTTCCCCAAGGGGGCACCTTCGGCCCCACGACCAGCGGTCGGGTCTTTCATTGGGGGGTACGAGAGCACGGCATGGCCGCCTGCCTCAACGGGATCGCGGCCCATGGCGGACTCCGGCCGTTCG
>JAKEHP010000619.1 GCA_022614955.1 Candidatus Methylomirabilota bacterium | reverse complement strand
GGCGCGCGCGCTGGGCCGAGGGTGGGGGCCGGGAGACGAGGTGGTGGTGACCGAGCTGGACCACCACGCCAACGTGGCCCCCTGGCAGGCGGTGGAGCGGGAGCGCGGGATTACGCTCCGGGTGGCGCCGTTCGACCCCCCCACCGGCCAGTTGGACTGGAACGTACTGGAGCGCCTCGTCGGTCCTCGTACCCGCATGCTCGCCATCGGCGCCGCGTCCAACGCACTGGGGACGATCTCCGACGTCGCCCGCGCCGCGGCGCTGGTCCACGCTGCCGGCGGCCTCTGCTTCGTGGACGCGGTCCACCACGCGCCCCACAGCCTGGTGGATGTGCGGCGGCTCGACTGCGACTTTCTCGCCTGCTCGGCCTACAAGTTCTACGGCCCCCACGTGGGCGTGCTCTTCGGACGCGCGGAGCTGGTGGGCGGGCTGAGCCTGCCCAAGCTGCTCCCCGCTCCGGACACCGCGCCGGAGCGGCTGGAGACCGGCACGCTCAACCACGAGGGGATCGCCGGGGCCGCGGCCGCGGTGGACTTCCTGGCCTCTCTTGCTCCCGCCCCCACCCGCCGGGAGCGGCTGGCCCGGGCGTACGCCGAGCTGCACCTGCGGGCCCAGAAGCTGATGGTGCGAATGTGGCGGGGCCTCTCGGCCCTTCCGGGGGTTCGGCTCTACGGGCCGGAGCCCGGCGTGCCGCGGACGCCCACCATCGCATTCACGGTCCGGGGGTGTGGATCGGAGGAGGTGGCCCGGTCCCTGGGCCGCGAAGGGGTGTTCGTGTCCAACGGGGACTTCTACGCCACCACCGCGGTGGCACGGCTGGGTCTGGCGGGCGAGGGTCTGGTGCGGGCGGGATGCGCCTGCTACACCGATGAGGGCGAAGTGGACCGGCTGGTCGCGGGGGTGGAGCGACTGGCGGGGGGCACGCGCTGAGGCATGCCCCCCGCCGGGGTCAGCCGGCCTTGACCGGAATCGCGACGCGGGTGTTCTCCCACTCGAGCACCAGGCGCTGCGCGCCCCCGCTCCCCGGCTCGGCCCGAATGGTGAAGGTCTCCACCGGCGCGGAGAGCCGCTCCGCCGCGGCCTTCCCCCGGCCCACCTCCTGGCGCTTCACCGCCTCGGTGTATTGGCTCTCGTGGCCCCACTGGGAGGTGGCGCGGTTCACGATGATCTCCCATTCCTTCTCTCCCGGCACGGTGTACAG
>JAKEHP010000618.1 GCA_022614955.1 Candidatus Methylomirabilota bacterium | reverse complement strand
TCGATATTTAGGCCGCCGACCCCGTGGCGGAGCGTGTTCCGGGCGATAGGCCCGCAGGGCGGGCGCCGGCAGAGGATCCAGTGCTCCGCGCTCGGCTTCAGAGCCGTGCCCCAGCCCTCCCAAAGCTTCGCCTCGTCCACCACCGGACGCTCGGCACCGAGCATCTTATCGATCGCAATACCCACGTTCATCGATTTCGGGAATCCGGTGCCGCAGACATGGACCACCACGTCGCGGATCTCGAACCCCGCGTCCTCGAGGGCGCTCGCGGTCCAGTGGGAGGTCCGGGGCAGGGCCCAGACCATCGCGTGTCCTCCGGGCTTGAGGACCCGGAGAGCTTCCGTGAAGATGACCTGAAGGCCGGCGCGGAACTTCGCTCCTTCATTTTTCAGTGTTCGGAGCTTGTCGAAGGCGTCAGAGGGGTTGTGATTCCCGGCAAACTTATCGAACCTCACCGATTTATCGGCAGCGCGTTCAAAAAAAGAGCCGGGCTCATCCCATCGATTCCCCATGAACTTGATCCCGGCCGGGGGGTCCGTGACGATCGAGTGGACTGAGTCGGAGGGAAGGGCCTGGAGGACCTCGAGGGAATCGCCGTGATAGAGCTCGTAGGCGTCTTCGACCATGGGGACCTCAAGGAGTGTAACCCGCTCGAGTGGGTGGCCAGGCCCCGCGCCGAGGTGTCACCCGCCGACGCGTCGCCACCCACGCCACTCTGGTGGCCGCGGGTATCACCGGAGGAGGTCCGGGTCCGGCCGCTCGGGCGACGGCGGCGCGCCGGCCTCGAGGGCGCAGGGCCGGCAGAGGAGATCTTGCCCGTTCCACCAGGCGCCGTGATCGGGGGCCGGGGGAAGGTAGGATCCGCACCCCGGGGCAGAACACCGCCCCTGGGGCAACCCTAGCCGTGTCCAGTGTGCAGCTACCGGCATCGCCTGCTCTCCCACTCTCGCCGGCAGGTTCGGCAGGCACGCCTTCCTCGGGAGTCCCGGTAGAAAAGGTGACCCTTCAGGCAGTGGGTCTTCCTCGCCTGCCGCGCCGCGGGGGCTTCCCCTCGGAGAATGTTCTCGCAATGCGTTACGAGCTCGAGGTGGTC
>JAKEHP010000617.1 GCA_022614955.1 Candidatus Methylomirabilota bacterium | reverse complement strand
GGGACGGTCCGGTCCCGCAGAATCTGGTACGTCTCGTGACCCTTGCCGGCGATGACCACGGCGTCTCCTGCGCCGGCCTCGGTCAGGGCCAGCCGGATCGCCTCGCGGCGGTCAGGCTCCACCCGATACCGGGAGGATTCGGTGGTCACCTCCCGGATGCCACGTTCCACGTCTGCAAGAATCTCCAAAGGATCCTCTGTCCGCGGATTGTCGGAGGTGAGCACCGCCAGGTCGGCGAGCCTCGCCGCCGCGGCGCCCATGAGCGGGCGCTTGGTCCGGTCCCGATCCCCTCCGCAGCCGAACACCGCTATCAGACGTCGGGGGCGCAGCTCCTGCACGGTCCTCAAGGTGTTCACCAGGGCGTCGTCGGTGTGGGCGTAGTCCACGTAGACCGAAAAGCTCTGGCCCAGATCCACGCTTTCCAGCCGCCCGGGGATTCCCGCCAATTCCGCCACACCTGCTTCCACGGCCGAGGCGGAGCACTCCAGGCTCATGGCAGCCGCGGTCGCGGCAGCGATGTTGGAGGCATTGGGCCGTCCGAACAGCCGGGTTCGCAGGTTCAGGGGCCGGCCCCAGGCGTTGAGAGTCAGAAGCGCCCCGTGCCGATCCGGCTCGAAGCTCTGGATTCTCACATCCGACTCGGGGGAAAACCCGTAGGAAACAGGGCGTCCCCGAGTGATGGACAGGAGATGCGCGCTGGCCGGATCGTCCCGATTCACCACCGCCGGGCGCCCCGCGGGGAGTTCCCGGAACAAGATCGATTTCGCCTCGAGGTAGCGCTCCATGTTTTGGTGGAAATCCAGGTGATCGCGGGTGAGGTTGGTGAAGATCGCGGCCGCGAACTCTAGCCCCGCCACCCGATCTTGCGCCAGAGAATGTGAGGAGACCTCCATCACCGCCCGCTTGCACCCGTCCGATACCGCCCGGTCCAGCATGCGGTAGAGATCCACCGATTCGGGGGTGGTGCGCTCGGCTCGCAGCTCCTCCCGCCCGATTCGATATCCCAGGGTCCCCAGGGCGCAGACCCTCCCACCCTCCGCCTG
>JAKEHP010000616.1 GCA_022614955.1 Candidatus Methylomirabilota bacterium | reverse complement strand
GCCAGTCGCCGCTCCGGTCCCCGGTGAAGATGCGACCGGTCCGGTTCCCTCCGTGGGCGGCGGGGGCCAACCCGATGACGAGGAGACGCGCGGCCGGATCGCCAAAGGACGGAACCGGCCGCCCCCAGTACTCCCAGTCGCGGTACCGGCGGACCCTCGCCGCCGCGACGCGCTCGCGGTGGCGGGTGAGGCGCGGGCAGGCGCGGCAGGCGACGACGGTCTCCTGCAAGCGCAAGAGGGGAAGCAGGACCGAGCTAGCCATCAGGTCGCTTCCGTGAGACTCTCCGCGCGGGGCCGGCGGTAGCGCATCACGGTAGGCGGGGGCAGAGCCCCGCCCCAGGGGGGATAGGGTGCGGAGCAATCGGGAGCTGGCACGGGCAACCCTGGAGGCCCTCCAGGCTGCCGTGGAGGCCGAGCTGACCGAGAAGGCGGCGCGGAGTGGCGTGAACAGGCGGTTCGACCTGGAGGTGGAGACGTGCCTGGGACCCCTCCCCCGGGACGCCAAGGCTCTGGAGGAGGCACTGGAAGAGCTTCCGGAGGACCTCCGGGAGGACGCCCTGAACCGCCACCGCTACGCCGCCGCGCTCGAGGTCAAGCGGGCGGCCGCGCTCGCCTTCATCCCCGAGGTCCTCCAGCGGACAGCCGCCTACCGGGCCTTCGATGCCGAACTGGCCTCCCCCCGGCGTCTCGGGGGCGCAGTCGGAAGCTCGGCCCTGGCCGTCATCGTGGGAGCCGCCCTCGGGTACGGGCTGGAGCGCGGCCTCGGCCTCCCCTACGCCACCTGGGCCGGGATCGCCATCGGACTGCTGGCCTTCCTGCGGGTGATCACACAGGGACTCCGCGTCGGCCGGCGCATGACGAAGGCGGAGGGGGAGTACACCCGGGCGCTAGAGGTGGTGGAGGCGGCCCTCACGGCCCGCTTCGCCGAGGTGGATCGCCAGCACGGCTTCTCGGCGCCGCCCGCTGGCCCCTGAGATTACTCCACGACGACGTTGGTGGTGGTGCGGTGGACGCCGGAGACCGCCTGGACTTTAGAGACGACCGTGGTCCCCAGGGCCTCCAGGTCGGCGGCTTCCACGAAGGCGATGACGTCGTAGCTGCCGGTGACGGCGTGCGCCAGCTTCACCCCCGGCACCCGGGCGATCTCGCGGGCCGCGGCCTTGGCGCGGCCCATGGCGCACTCGATGAAGACGAACGCGGAGACCGACACGGGCGCCTCCCCCGGCTAGAAGGGGACGACGGCCATCACCCCCTGTCCCAGGCAGGTGGGACAGGTGCAGAGCCCCTTGCCATCGCAGCGGGAGCAGAGGCTCCAGGTCTGCCGCTCCCCGCCCCCCGCCTTGCGGCTGCCGCCGGAGCCCCCGCACTCCGGGCACCCGATCCGCTTGAGGCCTTTACAGGCAGGACACTCCACTGATCCGCCCATTGCTCGCCTCTCCTCCTCCCCACTCTCAGCATGGAGCACGCCGGGCCCGTGAGGGCCCGGAAGGGTTTTCCTTCTACCACGCCGGGAAAGGCTTGTAAAGGGGCAACCGAAGAAGGCCACGAAGCGGGATCGCCCCCGGTCGCCGCGCGCCAGAGGTCCAGCGCTCCCGCCGGCGAGACGCTGCCCGTGCGCCATCAGTGATTCGTGTGATTAGTGATTGAGCAGATCAGACTGGACTTTGCCATCGCCTGCCTTTGCCATGGGCACACCGAGCCCCGGCGGGCCCTCCCCCGACGGTGCCGCGAGCACCGGGAACCCCCTTGCTCTCCAGCACTTAGCGTGAACCCTGCACCAAGCACCCCCGGGCGGCACGTCCCTGGCAAACAGGGCGGAAGAGAAGACGGTCCCGGCCTATTTGCCCGGGGGCACTCAGGGTCTTTGTGTGACCGGGAGGGAGATCGCATGCGCAACCGGATGCCGCTATGGGTTCTCGCCGGCCTGATCGCCGGGGTGCTGGTCCTGGGCCTGGCCGCCGGGGGGCTCGCGCAGCAGGCGCCGCCGGCCCCGCCACCCCAGGCCCAGGCGCCGCCGCCGCCCAAGATTGACTCGGGCGATAACGCCTGGATGCTGACGTCGTCCGCCCTGGTCCTGATGATGACGATTCCGGGGCTGGCCCTCTTCTACGGGGGGATGGTGCGCCGGCAGAACGTCCTGGGCACCATCATGCAGAGCTTCATCATCGTGGCCGTGATCAGCATCGAGTGGATCCTGTGGGGTTACACCACGGCCTTCGGGCCCGACGTCCGGGGGCTCATCGGGGATTTGAGCTGGTTCGGCCTGAGGGGGGTGGGCCTCGATCCGAACCCCGACTACGCGGCCACGATCCCCCACCAGACCTTCATGATCTACCAGATGATGTTTGCCATCATCACGCCGGCGCTGATCACCGGGGCCTTCGCCGAACGGATGAAGTTCAGTTCGTTCCTGGTCTTCACCCTCCTCTGGGCCACTTTCATCTACAACCCCCTGGCCCACTGGGTCTGGGGGGTCAAGGGGTGGATGCGGGAGATGGGGGCCCTGGACTTTGCCGGCGGGACAGTGGTCCACATCAGCTCCGGGGTCTCGGCCCTCGCCGCCGCCTTCTTCGTGGGCAGGCGCCGCGGCTACCGGGTCGAGCCGATGCCCCCCCACAACCTCCCCCTGACGGTCCTGGGCGCCGCCCTCCTCTGGGTGGGGTGGTTCGGGTTCAACGCCGGGAGCGCCCTCTCGGCCGGCAGCCTGGCCACCAGCGCCTTCGTCGTGACCCACATCGCCACGGCGGCCGCCACCCTGGGGTGGATGTTCAGCGAGTGGGTCCTCCGGGGCAAGCCCACCGTCCTCGGCGCGGCCAGCGGCGCCGTGGCGGGCCTGGTGGCGATCACCCCGGCCTCGGGCTTCGTCGGCCCCCTGTCCGCGCTGATCATCGGGGGGGGCGCCGGGTTCCTCTGTTATACCGCGTGCAACCTCAAGACGGCCCTCGGCTACGACGACTCCCTCGACGTCGTCGGCGTCCACGGCGTCGGCGGGACCTGGGGCGCCCTGGCCACGGGGCTGTTCGCCTCGAAGGCCATCAACGATGCTGGCGCCAACGGGGCGTTCTTCGGCAACCCGGACCTCCTCCGGATCCAGGCGGTGGCCGTCCTCGGGAGCTGGGTCCTCGCCTTCGTCGGCTCCCTCATCCTCCTCAAGCTGGTGGACGCCGTCATGGGCCTCCGGGTCCACCAGGAGGACGAGGTCGTGGGCCTGGACCTGAGCCAGCACAACGAGAGCGCCTACGCCTTCGGCTTGGTCGGGACCACCGGCTTCGGCGGAGGCCTGGGGGCCCCGGAGCGCGGGCGGCCTGCGGCGGCTGCCGCGAAGGATGTCCTGGGGGTGCAGAAGCCTGGGAACGCGTAGGTCCGACGGACGTGACTACGGCCGGCGGGGGCGTCTTGCTCCCGCCGGCCGTGTGCTTTCAGGGCTCAGAGGATTAACTCGAGGGGGCTCTCGAGGCGGCGGCGGATGGCCTGGAGGAACTGGACGGCGGTCGCCCCGTCCACGATCCGGTGATCGTAGGAGAGGCAGAGGTACATGAGGGAGCGGATGACGATCTGCTCATCGCGCACGGCGGCCGCCTTCCGGATCGCCTCCACCCCCAGGATGGCGGCCTGCGGCTGGTGAATGATGGGGGTGGAAAGGACGGCGCCGTAGACCCCGGGGTTGGTGATGCTAAAGGTTCCCCCCCGGGTCTCCTCCGCCGCCAGGTGCCGCGTCCTGGCCCGCTCGGCCAGATCGTGGATGGCCCGGGCCAGGCCGCGGATGTCGAGCCGGTCGGCGTGCCGGATGACGGGGACGATGAGCCCCCAGTCCAGGGCCACGGCAATCCCAATGTGGTAGTACTTCTTCAGGAGGAGGCGGTCCCCCTCCAGGCTGGCGTTCAGACCCGGGTACTCCTTCAGAGCGGTGACGGTGGCCCGGACGATGAAGGGGAGGTAGGTGAGGGAGAACCCCTCCTGCTCTTCGAACTCCTTTTTGTGCCGTTCCCGGAAGGCGACCAGGCGGGTGAGGTCCACCTCGGCCACCGTAGTGACGTGGGCCGCGGTCCGGACGCTCTCGGCCATGTGCTCTGCGATGGCCCGGCGCATCCCGGTGAGCGGGACGGCCTCCACGGGCTCGTCAGGCGGAGCCTCCCGGACGGGCGCGCGGGCGGGCGGCGCCGGCTCGGCCGGGCGGGGCGGGGCGGCAGGGGATGGCCGGGCCTCGCGCCCCACCGGAGCCGCCGGCGCCACCTGCGCTCCTGCTGGCCGCCCCCCCTCCAGGTGGGCCAGGACATCCTGCTTGGTCACCCGACCCCCCACCCCCGTCCCCTCGACACGATCGAGGTCCAGGCCGTGCTGCTCGGCCAGCCTGGCGACGACGGGCGTGATCTTCCGGTCACCGTGCCGCACGGCCGAGGGAGCGCGGGGTGCGGCCGGCCCCGCTGCCGGCGCTTTCGCCTCGACGGGGGACTCTGCCAGGACCGCCTCTGGCTCGGGGACCGGGGATGGGGCCGCGACCGCCTCCGCCTCCTCGATAACGGCCAGCTCCGCCCCCACCGCCACCGTCCGGCCCTCCTGCACCAGGATCCGGGCGAGGCGCCCCGCGGTCGGCGCCGGAATCTCGTAGTCCACCTTGTCCGAAGTGACCTCCACCAGCGGCTCGTCCTTCGCGACCGGCTCGCCCTCGGCCTTGAGCCACTTGGCGATCGTCCCCTCGGCCACCGACTCGCCCATGTGGGGCATCTTTACCGATGTGGGCATAGGTGTTCCTAGTAGGCCGCGAGCTCCCGCAGCGCCTTGAGGATCTTGGCCTCGCTCGGGAGGACGAACTCCTCCAGCGGGGGACTGAAGGGAACGTGGGTGTCGGCCGCTCCCACCCGGACGACCGGCCCGTCCAGGTCGTCGAAGGCCTCCTGAGCGACGCGGGCGGCGATCTGGTTGCCGACGCCCCGGCCGAGGCTGTCCTCGTGGGCGATGCAGAGCTTGCTGGTCTTCCGGACCGAGCCCAGGACCGTCTCCCAGTCCAGGGGTTGAAGCGTCCGGAGGTCAATCACCTCCACCTTCACCCCCTCCTTCGCCATGGTCTCCGCCGCCGCCAGCGCCATCGAGAGACAGGCCCCGTACGAGACGCAGGTCAGGTCCCGCCCCTCCCGGCGCACGGCCGCCTGTCCCAGCGGGACCACGAAGTCTCCCTCCGGCACCGGCCCCTTCGCCCGCCGATAGAGATATTTGTGCTCGAAGTAGATGACCGGGTTGTCATCCCGGATGGCCGCCTTGAGCAGCCCCTTCGCGTCGGCCGGCGTGGCCGGGAAGACCACCTTCAGGCCGGGGCGGGTGAAGAACCAGGCTTCCGTGGACTGCGAGTGGTAGAGGCCACCGTGCACGTACCCCCCCGAGGGCGCCCGGATGACCAGCGGCAGCGAGGCGCGGCCGCCGTATCGGTAGCGGAGCGTGGCCGCCTGGTTCACGATCTGGTCGAAGCCGCAGGAGATGAAGTCGCCGAACTGCATCTCGGCCACCGGCCGGTAGCCTCGGAGGGCCGCGCCGATCGAGATGCCAACGATGGCCGACTCCGAGATGGGCGTGTCGAGGACCCGGCGCTCGCCGTACTTCTCGTAGAGGCCCTTCGTGATCTGGAAGGCGCCGCCGTACTCCCCCACGTCCTCGCCCAGGACGAAGACCTTGGGGTCCCGCGCCATCTCCTCGGCAAGCGCCTCCCGGATCGCCTCCAGATAGGTCAGCTCCCGCATGCTTCCCCCGCCCCTCAAGGCGCGTACAGGTCCTCCAGGGCCTCCGGCCCCTCCGGGAACGGGCTCTGCTCGGCAAAGGCCTCCGCCTCCTCGATCTCCTTCGCGATGCGCTGCTCCAGACCCGCCAGTGTCTGCTCGGTCAGGACCTTTTTGTCCTGGAGGTAGCGCTGGAAGACGGGGATGGGGTCGCGGCTCTTCCACTGGAGGAGCTCCTCCTCGGTCCGGTAGAAGGCCTTGTCGTGCTCCGAGTGGCCGTGCCAGCGGTAGGTCTTGCACTCCACCAGCGTAGGGCCCTCCCCCGCGCGCGCCCGGGCCACGGCCCGGCCGACGGCATCGTGGACCGCCAGCAGGTCGTTGCCGTTGCAGACCACCCCCGGGAAACCGTAAGCGGCGGCCCGGTCGGCCACGTCCGCCACCGCCATCTGCTTCTCCACGGGGACCGAGTACGCGTAAAGGTTGTTCTCGCACACGAACACGATCGGGAGCCGGTGGATCCCGGCGAAGTTCAGCCCCTCGTGGAAGTCGCCGGTGCTGCTCGCCCCCTCGCCGAAAAAGGCGACGACCACATGGTCCACCTCTTCCAGGAGAAAGGTATAGGCGATCCCGGCCGCCACGGGTAGGTTCGCCCCCAGCATGCTGGTGTTCCCGAAGATGCCGAGCGCATTGTCGCCGCTGTGCAGGTAGGAGTCCTTCCCCTTCGAGAGTCCGTCCCGCTTCCCGGCAATCTGCGCCATGAGGCGGCCCGGGGGGACCCCCTTCACCAGGAACGCCCCCAGGTCCCTGTGCAGGGGGCAGATGAAGTCCTCCCGGCGCAGCCCGTAGCAGGCTCCGACCACGATCGCCTCCTGGCCGATCCCCGAGAAGATGCCGCCCAGGACCTTGCCCTGGCGGGCCCAGCGGGAGAGGCGCTCCTCAAAGGCCCGCACGAGCTTCAGGTAGTAGAGCATCTCGAGGAGCTGGTCATCCGGCGGAACCGCCAGGCGCCGTTTGTCCCTGCGCTCGGGCATTCTTCCCTCCGTCGCGCGTCCCGCGCACCGGCGGCGCCGCGCGACATCCCACCGTAGCCGATGGGTCTAGGAGTGTCAACCGATCCGAGGCGGACGCCATATCACCGCGCCCCGTCGGCGCTGGCGCCATCCCGGTGGGTGGCCGGCAGCGCTTGACATCTTCTCGCCGTTCTTGCATATTAAACGCTGTTCACCATAGAAGACCGGAACCGTGGCATGACTTCCCCCCGACGGTACACGTCGCCGGCCGTCGAAACGGCCCTGTCCATCGCGGGTTGTCAACATCCACAAGGTGGACGGTCCTCAGCTGCTGCGTATGCACCTGGATCTCGGGCGTGGCGTGCCGTCGCATGCCACCGCGCTCGGGAAGG
>JAKEHP010000108.1 GCA_022614955.1 Candidatus Methylomirabilota bacterium | reverse complement strand
GGCGTCCACGAGGAGGTCCTGGCCGGCCCCGTACAGGTGGAGCTTCTTCGCCACGCCGGTGCAGGCCATGAAGGTGTCCCAGGCCAGCTTGTGAATTAAGGTGGCCTCCGGCCCCTTCCGGTGGGTCATGATGAGGTTGATGTCATCGCCGCACCGCATGGCCTGGCCGTCGAGGAGGGTCCCCTTCTTCACCGCCTCCTTCAGACACTCCTGGGCCTTGGCCATCAGGTCCGGGTGGACCCGGTTGTGGCCGACGTAGCTCCCGACGTCGGCCTTGATGACACTCAGGGTGAGTTTCTTGGTGTTCGCCATGGCTCCCTCCTCACTCCGGCTCAGGGGTGTGTGGCGAGACCCGGGGGGTCACGGCAGGTCGGAAGAAGCGGTCGGGTCACCTGTCTGACGGGGCCCCAGGCTCGAGATGCGCCCTTTCTACCACAAGGACCCCGCGCCACTCAAGAGGCAACCCCGGTCTCCCTCTTGACACCCCGAGCAACCCTGGCTAGACTGCGCTCGCTTTCGCTAGCGAGGCGCGCGCCGGAGACCCTGCGCGCCGTGGAGGGAGGCGTGGAGCGGAACCTGGCCTTGGAAGTGGTGCGGGTCACCGAGGCGGCGGCGCTGGCCTCCGCCCGGTGGATGGGGCGGGGGAACGAGAAGGCCGCCGACCAAGCCGCGGTGGACGCGATGCGGCGGGCCTTCGACGCCGTCGCCTTGAGCGGGACGGTGGTCATCGGGGAGGGGGAGCGGGACAAGGCTCCGATGCTCTACATCGGGGAGCGGGTGGGGAGCGGTGGTCCGCCCGAGGTGGACGTGGCCCTGGACCCCCTGGAGGGGACCACCATCGTCTCCCAGGGGCGGGCCAACGCGATCGCGGTGGTGGCGATCGCCGAGAAGGGTTGCTTCCTCCACGCCCCGGATATCTACATGGAGAAGATCGCGGTGGGTCCCCGCGCCCACGGGGCCGTGGACATCACGGCCTCCCCAGCCGATAACCTCCAGGCCATCGCCGATGCGATGAAGTGCTACGTGGAGGACCTCACGGTCGTCATGCTGGACCGGCCGCGGCATCAAGAGTTAGTCCGGCAGGTGCGGGAAGTCGGCGCCCGCATTAAGTTAATCCAGGACGGCGACCTGTCCGCAGCCATGGCCACCGCCTTCGAGCAGTCCGGCGTAGACGTTCTGATGGGGATCGGCGGCGCCCCCGAGGGGGTGCTGGCTGCGGCGGCGCTCCAGTGCCTGGGTGGCGACATGCAGGCGCGTCTCCAGCCCCGCAACGAGGAGGAGACGCAGCGAGCCGCCGCCATGGGGGTCAAGGATATCCACCAGGTCTTCAAGATCAGCGACCTGGCCAAGGGTCCCGACATCATGTTTGCGGCCACCGGTGTCACCGACGGGGACTTTCTGAAGGGTGTCCGGTTCTTCGGCGGGGGCGCCCGGACCCACTCGGTGGTGATGCGGTACCGCTCCGGCACTGTCCGCTTCATTGAGGCCAGCCATCGTTTCGACCGCAAGCCCATCTACTGACGGGCGCCTGCCCGTCGCCCCCCCCGAGGGCCCTCCGTGATCCGCTCCTACCGGGGCGTCGCCCCCCGGATCGCCGCCACGGCCCTGGTGACACCCGCTCCCGTCACCTGAGGAGTCGCCATGCCCCGCGGCAAGCCCACCACCCGGGGGATCAAGGGCGCCCCGGACATCCTCCCCGAGCGGGTCGCCGCCTGGCACCGAGTGGAAGCGGTGACCCACCGACTCATGGCCGCCTGCGGCTACCTGGAGATCCGGACCCCCGTCTTCGAGAAGACCGACCTCTTCGTGCGGAGCATCGGCGCGGGAACCGACATCGTTGACAAGGAGATGTACACTTTCGAAGACCGGGGGGGGGAGTCCCTGACCCTGCGGCCGGAGGGGACGGCCCCCGTCATCCGGGCCTACCTGGAGCACCGCCTGGGCACCCGCGGGCCCCTCTGCAAGGTCTACTACCTGGGCCCCATGTTCCGGCACGAGCGCCCGCAGGCCGGCCGCTTCCGCCAGTTCCACCAGATCGGGGCGGAGGCCATCGGGCTCGGGACGCCAGCCGTGGACGCCGAGGTCCTCGCCCTCCTCACCCACCTCTTCGAGGCGCTCGATGTGCGGGGCCTTACCCTGGAGCTGAACAGCATCGGGGACGCCGTCTGCCGCCCGGCCTTCCGGGAGCGCTTCGCTGCCTACATGCGGGGCCGCCGCGCGGAGCTCTGCCCCGACTGCCACGTCCGCCTGGAGCGGAACCCGCTCAGGATCCTGGACTGCAAGGTGGAGCGGTGCCAGGCCGTGGCGGCCGAGGCCCCCAAGCCCTCCGCCATGCTCTGCGCCGCCTGCGAGGAGCACTTCCGGGAGGTCCAGAGCCTCCTGGCCCTCCTGAAGATTGACTTCACCCTGAACGACCGGCTGGTCCGGGGCCTGGACTACTACACGCGGACCACCTTCGAGTTCGTCAACCCGACGCTCGGGGCGCAGGACGCCGTCGCCGGGGGCGGGCGCTACGACGGGCTGGTGGAGGAGATGGGCGGACCGCCTACTCCCGGCATTGGGTTCGCCGTCGGGATGGAGCGGCTGGTCGCGTCCCTCCCGAAGGGGGAGGCGGCCGGCGTGCCGGCCTCAACGGGAGTCTTCGTGGCGACCCTCGGGACGGAGGCGTTCCGCTCCGGCCTGCTCCTCCTCCAGGACCTGCGGCGCCGGGGGGTGCGGGCGGCAATTGACCTCGAGGGCCGCAGCCTCAAGAGCCAACTCCGCTCCGCCGACCGCGAACGATTCCGGTTCGCCCTCATCCTGGGTGACGAGGAGTTGAAAGCCCGGGAGGCGGTGGTGCGCGACCTGAAGACCGGCGAGCAGGCGAAGGTCCCCATCAGCCGGGTCCTGGAGCACCTCCTGGCGATCCTGGAGGGCTAAGGTGGGGCTCACGCGGACCCACTACTGCGGCGCGGTCCGGGCAAGCGATGCGGGCCGGACGGTCCGCCTCGTCGGCTGGGTCCAGCGCCGGCGGGATCACGGCGGCCTCATCTTCGTGGACCTCCGCGACCGGGAGGGGATCGTCCAGGTGGTCTTCGGCCCCGAGATCGGGTTGGCGGCCCACGAGGTGGCCAGGCGGCTGCGGGGCGAGTTCGTGATCGCGGTGGCGGGGGAGGTGGTCCACCGCCCGGCCGGCAGCGAGAATGCCGCCCTCCCCACCGGGCAGGTCGAGGTGCGGGGGAGTGCCGCCGAGATCCTGAACGAGGCCCGGACCCCCGTCTTCCCCATCGAGGAGGACTCCAGCGTCGCCGAGGATCTGCGCCTCACCTACCGCTACCTGGATCTGCGCCGTCCCCCCCTCCAGCGGAACCTCCGGGTCCGGCACCGGGCCTACCAGGTGGTCCGCCGCTACCTGGACGCCCAGGGCTTCATCGAGGTCGAGACGCCGGTCCTGACGAAAAGCACGCCGGAGGGTGCGCGGGACTACCTCGTCCCGAGCCGGGTCAACCCCGGAACCTTCTTTGCCCTCCCCCAGTCCCCGCAGATCTTCAAGCAGCTCCTGATGGTCGCGGGGTACGACCGGTACTACCAGATCGTGAAGTGCTTCCGGGATGAGGACCTGCGGGCCGACCGGCAGCCGGAGTTCACCCAGATTGACGTGGAGATGGCCTTCGTGGACCGGGAGGACGTCCTCGCCGCCATGGAGGGCCTGGTCGTGGAGCTGTTCCGGGAGGTGAAGGGGGTGACCCTCGCCACCCCCTTCCGGCGCCTGCGCTACGCCGACGCCCTCGCCCGCTTTGGCCTGGACAAGCCGGACCTGCGCTTCGGGATGGAGTTGACTGATGCCACCGACCTGTTCCGGGGGTCGGGCTTCAAGCCCTTCGCCGAGGCCGTGGCAGCCGGCGGCCAGGTGAAGGGGATCCGGGTGCAGGGCTTCGCCGAGCCCCTCACGCGCAAGGTGATGGACGAGCTGACGGAGTTCGTCAAGGCCTTCGGCGCCAAAGGGCTGACTTCTTTCAAGATGGGCGCGGACGGGCTCACCTCCCCGGCGGGCAAGTTTCTGACCCCCGACGGCCTGATGGCCATTGCGGAGTGGTTTGGGGTCGAGCGAGGCGACGCGCTCCTCCTGCTGGCCGACGCGCCGGCCGTCGTGGCCGAGGCGCTCGGGCGGCTTCGGGTGAAGGTCGGCCACGAGCGCGGGCTGGTGGAAGGCGACCGCCTCGAGGTCTGCTGGATCACCGACTTCCCCCTCCTGGAGTGGAACCCGGAGGAACGTCGCTACCAGGCCATGCACCATCCCTTCACGGCGCCGCTGGAGGAGGACCTCCCCCTCTTCGACAGCGCGCCGGAGAAGATCCGGGCCAAGGCCTATGACCTCGTCATCAATGGGCAAGAGGTGGCGGGGGGTTCCATCCGGATCCACCGGCGGGAGATCCAGCAGAAGATGTTCGACGCCCTCGGGTTCAGCCCGGAGCAGGCCCGGGAGCGGTTCGGGTTCCTGCTGGAGGCTCTGGAGTTCGGGACCCCGCCCCACGGCGGGATCGCCTTCGGCTTCGACCGGCTCATCATGCTCCTGACCGGGGCCGCCTCCATCCGGGATGTCATCGCCTTCCCCAAGACCCAGCGCGCGGTGGACCTGATGGCGGGCGCCCCCGCCCCCGTGGACCCGCAGCAGCTCAAGGAGCTCCACCTGAAGCCGGACCTGGACTAGGTGCCGGGCCACCCGACGCCTGCCCTTCAAGACAACATATTGGTTTTTCTGGGGGAAACGCGGGTGTATTTCCAATTGACAGCGCTCGGGCACGGCAGTACGATGCCGGGGATGTTCGCGCGGCCCACCCCGTACCGAAGCGCTTCCCCCGCCCGATATCCCGTCGCGACCGCCGGCCAGGACCGGGCGTTTCCTGCACCGGTCCCATTCGGCCCTGCCGGGGGTGACCCGGGACGCTCGGGAGTCGCTTCAGCAAGAGGAGGGGTCCACCACAGCCCTCGATGACCGAGCTGAAGCATTCTCACCGGAAAGTCTCTCTCCCCGCCGGGCGCCACATCCAGAACCTCTTCGGCCGCCACGACGAGTACATCCGCCTCGTGGAGAACGCCCTCAATGTCCGCCTCACCACCCGGGAGGGTCTCCTGACCATCACGGGCGAGGAAGGGGAAGTGGGGATCGCGGAGCAGGTCATCCACGAGTTGACCAACATCCTCGAGGGGGGCGGTTCCATCAGTAGCCAGCAGGTGCGGCTGGCACTCCGTCACGTCGGACGCCAGGACCTGGAGGGGTTCAAGGCGGTCCAGAATGACTTCATCGAGGTCTCCCCGAAGAAGCGGCCGGTCCGGCCGAAGAGCGCCGGCCAAAAGGCCTACATTGACGCCATCCGCCAGCACGACATCGTCTTCGGGATCGGGCCGGCAGGCACCGGGAAGACCTACCTGGCCATGGCCATGGCCGTCTCGGCCCACCTCCGGCGGGAGGCGAGCCGAATCATCCTCACCCGGCCGGCGGTGGAGGCGGGGGAGAAGCTGGGCTATCTGCCTGGAACCCTGTACGACAAGATCAACCCGTACCTGCGGCCCCTCTACGATGCCCTCTACGACATGATCGAGACGGAGCGGGCGAACCGCCTCATCGAGATGGGGGTCATCGAGATCGCCCCGCTCGCCTTCATGCGGGGGCGGACCCTGAACGACTCCTTCATCATCCTGGACGAGGCCCAGAACACCACCTCCGAGCAGATGAAGATGTTCCTGACGCGCCTGGGGTTCAACTCGAAGACGGTCATCACCGGGGACATCACCCAGGTGGACCTCCCCCCCGGCCGGGTCTCCGGCCTGATCGAGGTCCGGACCATCCTCCGCGACATCCAGGGGATCAAGTTCATCTACCTCAGGGAGGAGGACGTGGTCCGGCACGAGCTGGTCCAGCAGATCATCCGCGCCTACGAGGAGCACCACACCCCACCCGGAGACACTCCGTCCCGCCGGCCGGAACCGGCCCGCGGCGGGCGGGAGGCCCCGGACGTCGGCTAGTGTGACGCCAACGGACTGCACCTGATGCTCACGCGACGACGGGGGTGCCGGGCCAAATGACGAGCATCACGAGGC
>JAKEHP010000615.1 GCA_022614955.1 Candidatus Methylomirabilota bacterium | reverse complement strand
TACGGCCGCCAGGCGTCTCGCGTAGGGCACCGTTCCCTGGATGATGTGCATGGCGACACTCTAGCAGAGTGTCACCAATCATTCTGAACGAGTTCAGGACCCAGGGGAGGGCTCGAGGCGCAGGAGGAGATCCCCCACGGCGACGGTCTGCTGGGCGCGAACCCGGATCTCCGCCACCGTCCCGGCGGTCGGGGCGGTGAGTGTGTGCTCCATCTTCATGGCCGAGAGCGTGAGGAGGCGCGCCCCGGAGGCGACCGCCTCCCCCTCCCGCACGTGGACCGCGACCACCAGCGCCGGCAGCGGGCTCAGGACCGCCCCGGCTTGACGACCCCCTACCTCGGCGGGACGGCTCACGAGGTGATGCTCCCCCTCGACCGCCACGAGCCATCCTTCCTCCACGGCCTGGACGTTGGCCCGGGTGGCCTCCCCCTCCAGGGTGAAGGTGTACTCCCGTTCTGCGGCGCTGGCCACGATGGCCGCCTCGAGGCGGGCGAGCCTCTTGGCCGCCTCCCGGGCCGCGGCCTGGGCCTCCTCCACCGTGACCCGGACGAACCGGACGGCGTCCCCCGGGCGAGCCTGGGCCAGGGTTGCCACGTCCGCGCCGATGGCGGTGGCGATCTTGGGATACCCCCCCGTGGTCTGCCGGTCGGCCAGGAGCACGATGGGGAGCCCCTCCCCTGGGACCTGGACTGCCCCCAGGGGGATCGCGTCAGAGAGAATGTCGGCCGACCGCCGGTGCGCGAGGGGGGGGCCTGTCAGGCGCATCCCCATCCGGTCGGTGTGGGGGGTGACCTCGTACGCGCTCCCGAAGAAAGTGTCCAGGGCGTCGCGTGCGAACGCGTCCTCCTGGGGGCCAGGGACCGCGCGCACATTCCATGCGGGCGTGAGGAGGGGGCGGGCCGAGGGTGGGAGGTGCCGGCCCCGGAGGCTGCCGAAGTCCGCTGTGGCTGCTCCGGCTGCTAGGACATCACCGGTCCGGAGAGCCCGGCCAGCCATTCCCCCGAAGCCGAGACGCAGGCAGGTGGAGCGGCTCCCCAGGACCGCGGGAACCTCGAAGCCCCCGTGAAGGGCAAGGT
>JAKEHP010000614.1 GCA_022614955.1 Candidatus Methylomirabilota bacterium | reverse complement strand
GTCGCCGGCGCGCGGACGAACGTCCGGTTGCTGAAGGAGCATACCCCGGGTCTGCGGGCCACCCTGCCAGGCCGGGGGCTCAGGCGCAGGAGCGGGGCGCAGGAAGGCGGGAACGGGAGCCGGCGCCCCGGGGCCTGGCGGCCGAGGCGTCCCCGGCGGCGCCATACGCCGCCCCCCTCGAGCCCGCGGCGCCCAGAGCCGCGAGAAGACCGGCTCCCCAGTCCGCCTCCGTGAGGCGGAGACGGCTGACCAGCGCGCGGACCTGGTCGTTCGGACCCACGCACTGGGGCCCCCGCGCCACCATGACGGCGGAGGAGCTCCTGACCCCGCCGCCGAAAAAGCGGCGGCGCAGAAAGGCCTGAGCGGGTCCCTTCCGGTGACTCGGCGCGCGTTCGAACGCCTGGTGGAGCGGGCGCTCGAGTCCCTGCCGGCGGACTTCAAACCGTACCTGGAGAACGTCGAGGTATTGGTGCGCGACAGACCCGACCCGCGGAGCCTCGCGGAAATGGACATCCCCGAGGAGGAGACCCTCTTCGGCCTGTATCAGGGGACCCCCTTGACCGCCCGGGAAGGCTCGGCGGAGCCCCAGATGCCGGACCAGATCCTCATCTTCCAGGAGCCGATCGAGGAGGCCTGCGCCGGCCGCGCCGAGATCGAGCGCGAGGTGCGGCGCACCGTGATCCACGAGGTGGCGCACTTCTTCGGGATAGACGAGGATAGGCTCCTGGAGCTGGGATGGGACTGACTGCCCTCCCCTCCCCCTGACCCCACGATACGATTTTCTGCGATCTCCCTTGACGGCCGCGCGCTTCAGCGGTATCTAAGGGTTAATCGCATAATGCATCCCTGTGCGCCAGTCCGCGCATAGGGTGGGAAAGGCGCTTTCCAATCGGTCGCTTAGAGTTAGAGGAGGAACCAATGGAGATGGGCAGACTTGTGGGCGGGCAGGGCGGCAGACGGTCCGCCTGGGCCGGGCTTGTAGGGGCCATGGCGCTGTGCGCCCTGGCGGTACCCCAGACCGGCGCCAGCGACTACCTTGGCGGCGGCCAGGCTACGGACTCCAACGAGGTCCTGAATCCAGAGGTGCTGATCGTATTCAACAACTTCGACCCACCCCAGGAGCTCATCCGGGTGCCGATCGTGAAAGCCACGACTCTGGTGCCCGAAGGCGCCGGCGGGGGCAATCCCACCGCCGAGCTGCAGTTCAAGCTCACGCGCGCCAACCCGGATACCTTGGAGGCTGCGCTCGGCAAGCTGGCCCTGTCGATCGTCGACCGTACCCTCGAGAGTGCGAGGGTGGTGGGCATTCCCATCGACC
>JAKEHP010000613.1 GCA_022614955.1 Candidatus Methylomirabilota bacterium | reverse complement strand
GGTGACCTGCAGCGTCACGGCCATCATGAACAGGATGGAGGTCACCTCGTCCACCAGGGCCGCCGAGAGGGCCGCGAGGACCATGAGGGCCCCAATGACCCGCTGCGCCCCGCCCCCCACGCCGCGGAGGATGGCCTCCGTCACCACCTCGAAGAAGCGCCGCCGCTCCAGGAAGCCGATGACCACCATCATCCCCACCAGGAACAGGATGACGTCCAGGCCGGCGAACTCGATCAGGTGCGGGAGGTCCAGGACGCCCGCCGCGAGGAGGACGGCCACACCCCCGAGGGCAAAGGCCAGGCGGAACTTCCAAAATAGCAGGGTGCCGGCGATGAACCCCGTGAAGATCGTCGCCGCCATGACCTGCCGGGCGGTGAACCCGGCGAGGAGGGTGAGGCTGGCGATGGCTGCCAGGAAGCAGAGGTAAAGGAGGAGCCGCCTCACGCCGGGCACCCGACCCTGGGATGACCCCTGCACTCCCATGAGGGCTGGAAGGGAGGTTTGTAAGGCCAGCCACTGTTCGGAGACTTCGATTCCCATGAGGCGGTTCGGACGCGGTAGATCAGAAGGGCCTCCATGGTGTCTGCGTTAGTCCCCACAGAATTCACGCGGCTTACATGAGCGGGCACCAAGCTTTTAGCTTATCCGCCGCCGTTGCCTTGTCCACGATGAGGCGCGGGCGTCTGCCGGCATCTAGCCTGTACTCTGCCGCAATGGTGTTCCTGCTCGCGCCGTCAACCCGCGCCACCCCGGACGGGATGCCCGGGTCAGGGGCGGGACTGCGGAGACTCCCTCGCTTCGGGCCCCGCGCAAGCCCGTCGAGGGCTGACGGCCCCCTTACCAGAGCGTGGGCTGGATGCTGAGGCGCTGGCGGGCCTGGCGGACGAAGCGCTCAGCGGTCGCGACGGCCGCCGCGGCGTCCTCGGGGGCCACCCGGTAGCCGGCAGGATCGGCGGCTCGGCGCTTGGCCTGGCCCACCCGGAGGAGGAACGCCACTTCCTCCTGAGCCTGGGGGCCGAAGGCGGCGCCGGCAAAGCGGGTGACCGCGTCCTCTTCCCGGGATCCGGCCACCGGCCGTAGGCCGGCGTGGAAGGCCAGGGCCCGGAGCGCCTGCAGCGCCCCCTGGAGGGCCAGGGCGGCCGCCCAGGCAGGGTCCGTCCTCAGGAGCCGGCGCGCGTCCCGGATGTCCCGGACCGCCGCCTGGAGCCGGCGGCTTGTCTGCCGCCGCGTCGTCCGGTGCGGCCGGAAGAGGCCGCCTTCGAGGAGCGGGGCGGCGTCCATCCGCGCCCCCGTGGCTCTCACGCTCCCGTGAGGGCCTTCAGATCGGACTCCTTGCCCACGAGAACCAGGATGTCCCCGGGAGCGAAGCGGTACTCAGGGTGGGGAATGGGGTCGAGCTGCTCCCGGACCTGCTCGGTCCCGTCCTCGGCTTTCGTGACCTCCCGTTTCTTGATCGCGACCACGTTCACCCGGTAGCGGGAGCGGAGCTGGACCTCCCCGAGGGTCTTGCCCGCCAGTTGCTCGCCAATGGCCCACTGGATCATGGCGTAGCCCTCGGCGAGGGCGATGTGGTCCAGCACCGAGTCCCCCACGAGGGCCTTGCCGAGCCGCTGCCCCATCTCCTGCTCGACGAAGAGGACCTGGTCCGCCCCCGCCAGCCGCAGGATCCGGGCCTCCCGCTCGGTGTTGGCTCGGGCCACGATCCGCTTGATGCCCAGCTCCTTCAGCGCCGCCGTGGTCAGGACGGAAACCTGGAACTCCTCCCCCATCGCCACCACCGCCGCATCCACCCGCTCGGCGCCGATGGCCTTCAGCGCGTTCAGATCGGTGCTGTCCAACTGGGCGACGTGAGTCACCCGGTCCTTCACCGCCTCCACATGGTCGGAATTGTTGTCGACGGCGATGACCTCCACCCCGGCCTCCTCCAGGGTCAGGGCGAGCGCCTCCCCGAACCGCCCCAGCCCGGCCACCAGGATCTGCTTCATCGCTAGCCGATCATTACCCGGTCCGTAGGGTAGGTGACCGGGGCGGCCGCCGGGCGCTCCGCCATGGCGAGAACGAGCGTCAGGGGCCCGATGCGCCCCACGAACATCGTGGCGCTCACGATGAGCTTGCCCGCGTCGCTGAGGGAGGGGGTGATCCCCATGGAGAGCCCCACGGTGCCGAAGGCTGACACCGCCTCGAAGGCGAGGCTAATAAACGGCCCGGATTCCGTCAAGGTCAATCCGAAGATGGCCAGCGCCAGCGCCCCGAGCGCGACCAGGGTGAGGGCCGTGGCCTTGTTCACCAGGCTCTGGGGGATCGTCCGCTCGAAGAGCTCCACCCGTTCCCGGTTCCGGAGGAAGGCCCGGAGGGTCGCGACCGTCACTCCCACGGTCGTGGTCTTGATCCCCCCGGCGGTGGAGCCCGGGCAGCCCCCGATGAACATCAGGAGCATCAGCAGGAAGAGGCCGGCCGGCGCCAGGGACGCAATCGGGACGGTGTTGAACCCGGCCGTGCGGGGGGTGACCGCCTGGAAATAGGCGATCAGGATCTTCTCCGGGAGCGGCCGCCCGGCCAGCGTGTTCCCCCACTCTAGCACCAGGAGGAGCCCCATGGTGCCGAAGAGGAGTAGGCCCGTAACGGCCAACGCAGCCTTGCTGTGCAAGGTCAGGCGACCGAGTCCCCGGCGGATCGGGGCCTGGAGGCGGAAGACGGGGGTCTTCCGGAAGACGTCGGTCAGGTTCGCCAGGACTGGGAACCCCAGCCCTCCCAGGATGATCAGGCTGGTTACGGTCACGACCACGGCGGGGTCGCCGGCGTAGCGGACCAGGCTGTCGGCGAAGAGGGAGAAGCCGGCGTTGCAGAAGGCGGAGATGGCGTGGAAGGCGGCCCAGTAGGCGGCCTCCCACGGGTCGGGGGTCTCAGGTCGCCACCGGATGAACAGCGCCAGGCTCCCCAGAGCCTCCAGGAGGAAGGTGGAGACGAAGATGGCCCGGATCGTCTGCCGGATGTTCCCGATGGCCTCGGCGTCCAGCGTCCCCTGCAGCGCCACCTGGTCCCGGATCCGCAGGCGCCGGCCGGCAAAGGCGGTGGTCAGGGCGGCAAAAGTCATGATGCCCAGCCCCCCGGCCTGGATCAGGGTCAGGATCACGAGCTGCCCGTAGAGGGTGTACTGCGTGCCGATGTCCAGGACCACGAGGCCCGTCACGCAGACGGCCGAGGTCGCCATGAAGAGGGCGTCCACGAAGGAGGTCCCCACCCCCGCGACCGTCGCCTCGGGGAGCGTGAGGAGCAGGCTCCCTACCAGGATCGCGCCAAGGAAGGAGGCCACGATCGTCTGGGAGGGGTGGAGGTCCAGTTGGGCGAGGAAGTCCACCGCCCGCCGGGCCCGGGTGACCAGCTTCAGGAGGGCGGCGGTGTAGAAGACGGTCGCGTAGAGGGCCAGGCGGGGCGGAGCGCCCGGGGCCCCGGGCTCGGCCAGCAGGAGCGCCCGCTCCACGCCGAAGAGGCCGACGATCCCCAGGACCAGCAAATCCAGCCAGCGCTGGCGGAGGTGGCGGACGACCGAGGGACTGTGCCATGCCTTCTCCAGGTCCTCCCCCAGGTAGAGGAGAGAAATGGCCAGGCTCAGGAGGGCGAGCAGGAGCCTACGCCCCGGGAAGGGGGGCGCGGCCTCGAAGAGGAGAGAGGAGAGCAGCAGGGCGGGTGCGACGAGGCGGAACTTCCGCTTCCCGATGTCGCTCACCCGCAGGAAGAGGACCAGGGCCCGGCGGGCCATGCGTCTCCCGTGGCCTACTGGGTGAGACTGGCGGTTGAGGTGGGAAGCCTGTCCAGGGCCGCGGCCGGGACCAGGTAGACCCGCGGGTCCCGCTCCCGCTGGGCGAAGACCCGGTCTCCCTCCCGCCTGCCGAACCGGACGGCGCCGAGGAAGTCGCCGCTCCCCTTCCAGAGGGTGATCTCCCGGGCGGGGGCGGCGAGCCCGTAGGCCGCGAGGTCGTCGGCCCGCTCCGCCGCCACGGCGGTCCACTTGAGGTCCCGGAGGGCATCGAGCATCTCCAGGACCCGGAGGGTCTTGGGCTCCCCGCCATCGGGGGAGCGGAAGCGCCATCGCCGGTCCCGCTGCTCCAGGATCAGGGTCGCGTCGCCGCCGGTGAGCTTGAAGGAGCCGACCTCGCTGGTCTCGAAGGGGAGGAGCCGGCGGTCCCGGAGGTCGAAAACCCCTTTGGCCAGGTCGGTGAAGAGGCGGGCCTCCACCTTCACCACGCTCCGCTCCGGCTCCACGGCCGCAGTGGCCCGGGCCTTCTCGGGCCTAGCCAGGAGCAGGCGGACCGGCTCCTTCCCCTGTTCTCTCAGGGTGACCGTGAGGGCGGGGGGGATGAGGCCGAAGCGCTTCACGTCCGCGCCGGGATCGGCCAGGAACTCCTGGGCCCGGGCGAAGGTGAGGTCGGAGAGGAGCCGGTCTATTTCCTTCGGGTCGGCCGGGAGGCGCTCCGGCTTGACGATCTCCCACTTCCCGTCGGCGTGACGCAGCTCTACCTCCCCCTTCGGGGAGGCGAGGGTGAGGGTCTCCACCTGGTCCCGCGAAAAGACCAGGAGTGTCTTGTCCCGCAGGTCCGGGAAGCGCTCCGGGATAGCCCTCGCCACCCGCTCCTCCAGGAGGAGGACAGGGGAGCCCTCGCCCCGGCGGGCGTACACGCCGCCTTTGGCCTTGTCGGAGCGGCCGAGGAGGAGCGTCTGGGGGGGCGACTTCTCGCCGATGGTGAGCGCGATGCGGGAGGCGGGCGGGGCGAGCCCGTAGGCCCTGAGGTCGGCAGGGGCTTCGGCCACGAACTCCTTGATCCCGCGGCCGGCCAGCTCCCGCAGCAGGGCCTCCACCCTGTTCGGGTCGGCCCGCCCCCGGACGG
>JAKEHP010000612.1 GCA_022614955.1 Candidatus Methylomirabilota bacterium | reverse complement strand
TCCACCGGCCGCTCGGTTCGCTCCAGCAGCCGAAGCCGGATCTCGGACCGCGGGGAGTGCAGCGCCTGCCCGATGAACTTGCCGCGGGGATCCTCCACCCGGACCAGGCCGGGCGAGTCCGGGCCCTCCTGCACGTCGCTCCGATAGATCCAGGGGTGGCCCCGCACCCACCGCTCCGCCCCGCGGGCCGTAACCCGCGCGACGCTCACGCCCGGTCGGGCCGGAGCACCGTGGCCCCGCGCAGATAGCAATGCTTGATTTCGTCCCGCCTCCGGGTGGTGTAGGCGTGGACCAGGAGCCGGATGCACATGGGGAGGGAGCCGGGAACCGGGATCTCGGTGGCGTGCAGGAGGGCGACGATGTTCCACCCGAACTCCTCCGCCGCGCGCGCCGGAAAGGCGGCGTCGATGTCGCGGGTGACGGTGAACAGGGCGCTCACGATGTCGTCCGGCTCCAGCTCGTTGGCTACGATCAGCGCCCGGAGCAGCTCGTCGGTCGCCCCGAGAATCTCGGTCGCCTCGTTGCGGCTCACCGTGGTGGCGCCCCGAATGCCCAGGAGCCGCTGGGTGGGAAGGGTCATGGCAGATAATGTAGCGTCCCTGGTTCGCCTGATGCTCGTCACCGACGACGGCCTGGTGAAGGGTCGTGACCTCGTGGTCCTGGCGCGGGCCGCGGTGCGGGGCGGAGCCACGGCGGTGCAGCTCCGGCTCAAGGGCCAGCCGCCCCGCACCCTCGTCGAGCTGGCTCGGGCGCTGGTGTCGGCGCTGCCGGTGCCGGTCCTGGTGAACGATCGCCCCGACATCGCGCTCGCCGCCGGAGCCGCCGGGGTGCACCTGGGCCCGGAGGACCTCCCGGTGGATCTCGCACGGCGCCTGGCGCCCCCCGGGTTCGTGATCGGCGCCTCGGTGGGCTCGGAGGAGGAAGCGCGCGCGGCGGCCGGGGCCGACTATTGGGGCATCGGGCCCTGGCGGGCCAGCGGCACGAAACCCGACGCCGGCCCTCCCCTGGGCGCCGAGGGGTTCGCCCGGCTGGCGGCCCTCGCCGGCGGGCGGCCCTGCCTGGCCATCGGCGGGGTGTTGCCGGAGGACGTCGTCGAGGTGTGGAAAGCAGGGGGCGTCGGGGTGGCAGTCGGGGCGGGGGTTCTGAGGAAGGAGGATGTGGAGGGGGCGGCGCGGGAGTACCGGGAAAGGTGAAGGGTGAAAGGTCTTCACTCTTCACCGCCCTCCTCCCCCCCTCCGCATCATCGCGACGGCCC
>JAKEHP010000611.1 GCA_022614955.1 Candidatus Methylomirabilota bacterium | reverse complement strand
TCGGTGGCTGACCGGGGCTACGTCCTCGAACTCGGCCGGAACCGGTTCGAGGGAACCGGCCAGGCGCTGCTCACTGACCCCGACGTCAAGCGCCTCTACCTGGGGGGCTAGTGCCGGGCCCTGGCCCCGCTCACCAGAGGGTGGGCTGGATCGCGAGGCGCCGCCGGGCCTCGCGGAGGAATCGCTCGGCAGCGGTGACGGCCGCGGCAGCATCCTGGGAGGTTACCCGGTAGCCGGCGGGATCGGCGGCTCGGCGTTTGGCCTGGCCCACCTGCGCGAGGAAGGCCACCTCCTCCCGGGCCTCCGGCCCAAAGGCGGCGGCGGCGAAGCGGCCCAGGGCGTCCTCCTCCCGGGGGCCGACGACCGGCCGGAGGCCGGCGTGGAAAGCGAGGGCGCGCAGCGCCTGGAGCGCGCCCTGGAGGGCCAGGGCGGCCGCCCACGCCGGATCGGTCTTCAGGAGCCGGCGGGCGTCCTGGATGTCCCGGGCCGCCCTCTGAAGCCGGCGGCCCGTCTGCCGCCGCGTTGTCCGGTGCGCCCGGAAGAGCCCGGCTAGAAGGAGCGGGGCGGGGTCCATCGGTGGCCTACTGGGTGAAGGGGGCGGCGGAGGTGGGAAGCCTGTCCAGGACCGCGGCTGGGGCGGCGTAGACCCGCGGGTCCCGCTCCCGCTGGGCGAAGACGCGGTCCCCCTCCCGTCTCCCGAACCGGACGGTGCCGAGGAAGTCCCCGCTCCCCTTCCAGAGGGTGACCTCCCGGGCGGGGGGGGCAAGGCCGTAGGCCGCGAGGTCGTCGGCCTGCTCCGCCGCCACGGCGGTCCACTTGAGGTCCCGCAGCGCCTCGAGCATCTCCAGAACCCGGAGGGTCTTGGGCTCGCCGGCGTCGGGGGAGCGGAAGCGCCACCGCCTATCCCGCTGCTCCAGGATGATCGTGGTGTCTCCGCCGGTCAGCTTGAGGGAGCCGACCTCGCTGGTCTCAAAGGGGAGGAGTCGGCGGTCGCGGAGGTCGAACGCCCCCTTGGCCAGGTCGGCGAAGAGCCGGGCTTCCACGCGCACCACGCTCCGCTCCGGCTCCACGGCCGCGGTGGCTCGCCCTTTCTCGGGCCGGCCCAGGAGGAGCCGGACCGGCTCCTTCCCCTGCTCTTTCAGGGTGACCGCGAGGGCGGGGGGGCTGAGGCCGAAGCGCTTCACGTCCGCGCCGGGATCGGCCAGGAACTCCTGGGCCCGGGCGAAGGTGAGGTCCGAGAGGAGCCGGTCTATTTCCTTCGGGTCGGCCGGGAGGCGCTCCGGCTTCACGATCTCCCACCTCCCGTTGGTGCGCTTAAGCTCCACCTCGCCCTTCGGGGAGGTGAGGGTGAGGGTCTCCACCTGCTCCCGCGAAAAGACCAGGAGTGTCTTGTCCCGCAGGTCCGGGAAGCGCTCCGGGACGGCCTTCGCCACCCGCTCCTCCAGCAGGAAGAGAGGCGAGCCCTCGCCCCGGCGGGCGTACACGCCGCCTCTGGCCTTGTCAGAGCGGCCGAGAAGGAGCGTCTGGGGGGATGACTTCTCGTCGGTGGTGAGCGCGATGCGGGAGGCGGGCGGGGCGAGCCCGTAGGCCCGGAGGTCGGCAGGGGCTTCGGCCACGAACTCCTTGATCCCGCGGCCGGCCAGCTCCCGCAGCAGGGCCTCCACCCTGTTCGGGTCGGCCCGCCCCCGGACGG
>JAKEHP010000002.1 GCA_022614955.1 Candidatus Methylomirabilota bacterium | reverse complement strand
GCGACCTCCCGGTAAGTGGCACATACCGTAATCTGATAAGCCGGCTCGTTGCCTTGGGCGCGAGTGTTGTAATTCCGGATGAGGTGCTTGAGGAAGTTTCGACACACGTCGAAATCTCGCCGCGGACTTATGACTACTTTGGCCCCGGGCTTGCGGGTTTAAACGAGGAGCTTGCAGCCACACGAATTGGGAACGTGGTTGTAAGAGGCTATTGGTACCGGAACCGGGAAAGGGGATGGACTAGCAGGGAAGATTTCATGCGGTATCGGGAGAACTATTTTGATGCGTCGGATCCGCGGAACTTTGTGGCGGATGTAGTTCGGGAGAGCCTGCCGGGCGTGCAAATGGGGGGAATTGCTAGCTTTCTCCGAGTGGCTCCCCCACAGACCGAGGTGGAGAGGGCGCGGTCGATCATGTTGGAACTCGCAGACAAGTCCGAGCTAAGCCAGTACCGCACGGAGGAACAGACGCGGAAATTGGCCAATCATGACACGGAACTGATGCTGGCAGTCGCAGAAAACAACAAGTCCACAGGAAGCTCGACGAGAACCGTGCTGGGCGCGAAGGCGTATATTCTCACGTCTTCTGGGCGTTACCTGCGCGCCGCGGAGAAGCTTAAAGTTGACGTCCGGGTTTCGGCCAGACCGCATATCATGATTGCGCTTCTGGAGATGATCGGTCCCTCACGACTCGATGACCGGGAGTTTGTCCGCTTGTTTGAGAATTCCGTCCTTCAGCATGCGGTCGGAGGCTGCTGGAATGATGTCAAAGTGCTTCTGGACGCTGGTGTAGAGCTTAAGGACAAGTCGATAACGCGGCTGCGGTATGACGTCGAAAAGCGGCTTGACGCTCAGATCTACGGGCTGCGAGAAGCGGATGCTGTGGCCGGTGATGCCGACGACGCGGAGCCAGAAATTGGGGATAAGGAACATATAGCGCTCCTAGAGAAAGCAGAGACCTTGGGTTACCGCCCCGTGCGATGGCTCGTGAAGTTGAGAGAGGAAGGAAAGCTGAAAGAGAGCGAGATCGCGAGACTTGCGGCTGAAAATCAAGAACTGCGAGAGGCTGTGAAGCGGTTCGGGAAGAAAAAAGCACGGTGGCTTCGAAAGATGGAGCGGCGGAGGGCCAGGTTATGAGGGTATACCCCCACAGCCGCATTTGGGTTCCAAAGGTGAGGCCGGACGTTGCGGATTGAGTGAGGAGCAGCTGAACCGGAGGAGGTTACTGGGCCAGGGTGCGGGGGCTTAGGAGCGGGCGATGCGGATCCTGATACGGGGCGGGCGGGTCATTGACCCCGCGAGCGGCCAGGACGGGGTGATGGACCTCCTCATCGAGGAGGGGGTCATCCGGAGCGTTGGCCCCGCGGGGGGCGCGGGCAAGCCCCGGCGGGCGGCTCCGGGTGGGAAAGCTCCCGAGCAGGCTGACCGGGTGATCGAGGCGAACGGGCTGGTCGTCTGCCCCGGCCTCATTGACCCGCACGTCCACCTCCGCGAGCCGGGGCGGGAGGACGAGGAGACCATCGCCAGCGGGACGGCTGCGGCGGCCCGGGGAGGATTTACCGGGGTCGCCTGCATGCCCAACACTGAGCCCCCCAACGATTCTGCCTCCGTGACCGAGTTCATCCTGGAGCAGGCCGCCAGGCACGGACTGGTCCGGGTGTATCCCATCGGCGCCATCTCTAAGGGGCGCAAGGGGGAGGACCTGGCCGAGATCGGGGAACTGGTGGCGGCCGGCTGCGTCGGCATCTCGGACGACGGGAGCCCCGTGGCGAGCGCGGGCCTCATGCGCCGGGCCATGGAGTACGCCACCATGTTCGACATCCCGGTGATCCCCCACTGCGAGGAGCTGACCCTGAGTCAAAGCGGGGTGATGCACGAGGGGCTGGTCAGCACCCAATTGGGCCTCAAGGGGATCCCGGGAATCGCGGAGGCGGTCGAGGTGGCCCGGGACCTCCTGCTGGCCGAGTTCACGGGGGCGCGCCTGCACCTCTGCCACTTGAGCGCCGCCGAGTCGGTCCGGGCCCTGCGCGTGGCCAAGGCGCGGGGGGTGAAGGTGACCGCTGAGGTCACCCCGCATCATCTGGCCCTGACCGATGAGGCGGTCTGGGGGTTCAGCACCAACACCAAAATGAACCCGCCGCTCCGCTCGGCCGAGGATCAGGCTGCCCTGCGGGAGGCGCTGGCCGACGGCACCATTGACGCCATCGCGACGGATCATGCGCCGCACGCCCTGGCGGAGAAGGAGCAGGAGTACGATCTCGCGCCCTTCGGCGTCACCGGCCTCGAGACCGCCCTCGGCGTCGTCCTGACCGAGCTGTACCACGGGAAGGTTCTCACCCTTCCCCAGATCGTGGAGCGGATGAGCGTTGCCCCGGCGCGCATCCTGGGGCTGAAGGGGAAGGGGACGCTCGCGCCGGGGAGCGAGGCGGACGTGACCCTCTTCGACCCGGAGCGGGAGTGGGCGGTGGAGGCGAAGGGCATGGCCTCCAAGAGCAAGAACTCCCCCTTCCTCGGCTGGAAGCTCAAGGGCGCCCCGGTGATGACCATCGTCGGGGGCAAGGTGGTGTGGGAGGCATGAGCCGGAAGGCGGTGTTAGCGCTGGCGGACGGTACCGTCTTCGAGGGGCGCCCCTTCGGTGCCGAGGGGGAGGCCATCGGCGAGGTGGTCTTCAACACCGGGATGACCGGCTACCAGGAGGTCCTCTCCGACCCCTCCTACCGGGGGCAGATCGTCTGCATGACCTACCCCCACATCGGCAACACCGGCGTCAACCCGGAGGACCTGGAGGCGGTCCGGCCCGCCCTGGCCGGCTTCATCGTGAAGGAGGGCTGCCCGGCCCCCAGCAACTGGCGGCTGCGGGAGGGGCTGGAGGAATTTCTGAAGGCCCACGGCATCGTGGGCATCCAGGGGATTGATACCCGGGCCCTCACCCGGCATATCCGCGACCGCGGGGCGCAGGAGGGCTGCGTCTCCACCCGGGACGAGGACCCGGCGCGCCTGGTCGAGAAGGCGCAGGCCTCCCCCGGCCTCATCGGGCGGGACCTGGTGGCCGAGGTGACCTGCCCCGGCCCCTACATCTGGAGCGAGGGGGAGTGGGTCTGGGGGAAGGGCGCGAGCCGGGGTGCTACGGAGGCGGCGATCCGCCCGCCCGCCCCGCAGATGGACCTCTTCGGGGATGCCCCCAAGCCCGGGGGCCCCTTCAAGGTTGTCGCGTTCGACTGCGGCATCAAGCTCAACATCCTCCGCAAGCTGGTGGGGTTGGGCTGCGACGTGGTGGTCGTCCCGGCGAACACGAGGGCCTCAGAGGTCCTGGCCCAGCAGCCGGACGGCATCTTTCTCTCGAACGGCCCCGGCGACCCGGAAGGGGTTCCCTACTTCATCGAGACGGTTCAGGCCCTGCTGGGGCGCAAGCCCATCTTCGGGATTTGCCTGGGGCATCAAATTCTGGGGTTGGCCCTGGGGGGCAAGACCTTTAAATTAAAATTCGGCCATCACGGGTGCAATCACCCGGTGAAGGACCTGACGACGGGGAAGGTGGAGATTACCACCCAGAACCACGGCTTCGCCGTGGCCATGGACTCGTTCCGCGATTGCCGGATCAGGGAGCTGGCCATCCGGCGCGAGGACATCCTCCAGACCCACGTGAACCTGAACGACGGCACCTGCGAGGGGCTCCTGCACCGGACGCTCCCGATCTTCGCGGTCCAGTACCACCCGGAGGCCTCCCCGGGGCCGCACGACTCCCACTACCTCTTCAAGCGGTTCCTGGCCCTGATGGAGCGGGAGCGGCGGCTCTCGGCTCGCCCGCCCCGGATCCAGTTCGGCGACGCGTAAGGCACGACTTCCTAGAAGGGTAGGCTGACCAAGGGCGGGGGAAAATGCCCAAGCGGACCGATATCCGAAAGATCCTGATCATCGGCTCGGGGCCGATTGTGATCGGGCAGGCCTGCGAGTTCGACTACTCGGGCACCCAGGCCTGCAAGGCGCTGCGGGCCGAGGGGTTCCAGGTGGTCCTGGTGAACAGCAACCCGGCCACCATCATGACCGACCCGGAGATGGCCGACCGCACCTACCTGGAGCCCCTGACGGCGGAAGTCCTGGAGGCGATCATCGCCGCCGAGCGCCCGGACGCGCTCCTGCCCACCCTGGGGGGCCAGACGGCGCTGAACCTGGCCGTGGTCCTGGCGGCCAAGGGGATCCTGGACCGGTACCAGGTCGAGCTGATCGGCGCCAAGATGAACGCCATCCGGAAGGCGGAGGACCGGGAGCTGTTCAAGCAGGCCATGGAGAAGATCGGCCTGGAGGTCCCCCGCTCCGGCTACGCCCGCTCCCTGGAGGAGGCCCTGCGCATCTCTGACCAGATCGGCTACCCGGCCATCGTCCGGCCCTCGTTCACGCTGGGCGGGACCGGCGGCTCCATCGCCTACAACCGGCAGGAGTTCCGGGGGTGCGTCCAGTGGGGCCTCACCGTGAGTCCTGTCCACCAGGTCCTGATCGAAGAATCGGTCATCGGGTGGAAAGAGTTCGAGCTGGAGGTGATGCGGGATCGGGCCGACAACGTGGTCATCGTCTGCTCCATCGAGAACCTGGACCCGATGGGGGTGCACACCGGGGACTCCATCACGGTGGCGCCGGCCCAGACCCTCACCGACAAGGAGTACCAGCGGATGCGGGACGCCTCCATCGCCGTCATCCGCGAGGTGGGGGTGGAGACCGGGGGGAGCAACATCCAGTTCGCCGTGAACCCGGCGGATGGGCGGATGGTGGTCATCGAGATGAACCCCCGGGTCTCCCGCTCCTCGGCCCTGGCCAGTAAGGCCACCGGCTTCCCCATCGCCAAAATCGCCGCGCTCCTCTCCATCGGCTACACCCTCGATGAGATCAAGAACGACATCACCCGGGAGACCCCGGCCTGCTTCGAGCCCACCATTGACTACGTGGTGGTGAAGATCCCCCGCTTCGCCTTCGAGAAGTTCCCGGGGGCCGACGAGACCCTCACCACCCAGATGAAGTCGGTGGGGGAGGTGATGGCCATCGGTCGGACCTTCAAGGAGGCCCTCCAGAAGGCCATCCGCTCCCTCGAGATTGACGCCTACGGTCTGGAGACGCGCCTCGCCCCCCTCGGCGCCCGCTTCGCCGACCGGGCGGTCCCGCGGGGGCTTCAGCGGGAGAACGGGGGGAACCTGCGGGACGCCACCTCGGTCCAGGGAGAGGCCCTCCGGCAGGCAGTGCGGGAGAAGCTGCGGGTCCCGAACTGGGAGCGGCTCTTCTACATCGCCGACGCCTACCGGCTGGGCATCGGCACCCAGGAGATCGCGCGCCTAAGCGGCATTGATCCCTGGTTCCTGGAGCAGATCCAGGAGATCGTCCGGCACGAGGAGCGGATCGTGGGAGCCGACAAGGGCAGCGCCTCCTCGCCGCTCCTGCGCCTCCTGACCCACGCGGCCATGCGGGAGGCGAAGGCGATCGGGTTCTCGGACCGGCGGCTGGCCACCCTCGTGGGTTCCGACGAGGCCACTATCCGGGACGCCCGGAAGCGGATGGGGATCGAGGCGACCTTCAAGATGGTGGACACCTGCGGCGCCGAGTTCGTGGCCTACACCCCCTACTTCTACTCCACCTACGAGCAGGAGGACGAGGCCGCTCCCTCCGGCCGGCGCAAAGTGGTCATCCTGGGGAGCGGACCCAACCGGATCGGCCAGGGGATCGAGTTCGACTACTGTTGCGTCCACGGGGCCTTCGCCCTGAAGGAGCTGGGGTTCGAGACCATCATGGTCAACTGCAACCCCGAGACCGTCTCCACCGACTACGACACCTCGGACCGCCTCTACTTCGAGCCCCTCACCCTGGAGGAGGTGCTGAACATCGTGGAGCGGGAGCGGCCGGAGGGGGTCATCGTCCAGTTCGGGGGGCAGACCCCGCTGAAGCTCGCCGTCCCGCTGGCCCGGGCCGGTGTCCGGATTCTGGGGACCAGCCCCGACGCCATTGACCGGGCCGAGGATCGGGAGCGCTTCAAGCAGCTCGTGCAGAAGCTGGGGCTCCACCAGCCCCCCAGCGGGACCGCCGCCACCTTCCCGGAGGCGGTCCGGATCGCGCGCCTCATCGGCTATCCGGTCCTGGTCCGCCCCTCCTACGTCCTGGGCGGCCGGGCCATGGAGATCGTCTACGATGACGCCGGGCTACAGAAGTACATGACCAAGGCGGTGCAGGCCTCCCCGGAGCACCCGGTGCTCGTGGACAAGTTCCTGGAGGACGCCCTGGAGATGGACGTGGATGCCCTCTGCGACGGCCACCGGGTGGTGATCGGGGGCATCATGGAGCACATCGAGGAGGCCGGCATCCACTCGGGGGATGCGGCCTGCTCGCTCCCCCCCCACTCGGTGCCCGAGAAGCTCCTGGACGAGATCCGGGAGACCACCCGGGCGCTGGCGCTGGAGCTGGGCGTGGTGGGCCTCCTGAACGTCCAGCTCGCCATCAAGGACGGCACCGTCTACGTCCTGGAGGTGAATCCCCGGGCCTCGCGGACGGTGCCCTTCGTCAGCAAGGCGGTGGGGGTGCCGCTCGCCAAGCTGGCGGCGAAGGTGATGGTGGGGAAGACCCTGGAGGAGCTGGGGTTCACGGAGGAGCCGCGCCCCCGGCACGTGGCGGTGAAGGAGGCGGTCCTCCCCTTCATCAAGTTCCCGGGCGTGGACGCGGTGCTGGGCCCCGAGATGAAGTCCACGGGGGAGGTGATGGGGATTGATCGGGACTTCGGGCGGGCCTTCGCCAAGTCCCAGATCGCGGCCAGCGGGCTGCTCCCCCTCGGCGGGACCGCCTTCGTGAGCGTCCGGGACAGAGACAAGGCCCACGTGGCCCCCCTGGCCATGGCGCTGGCTGAGTTGGGGTTCCGCCTGGTGGCCACCGAGGGGACCGCTGCCGCCCTGACCGGGGCCGGCATCGCCGCGGAACGGGTGGCCAAGGTGACGGATGGGGTCCGGCCCCACATCGTGGACCGGATGAAGAACGGCGAGATCGCCCTGGTGGTGAACACGCCGGAGGGGCGCGCCTCCCGCCAGGACTCCTATGAGATCCACCGCGCCGCCATTGTCCTGGGGATCCCCTACTTCACCACGCTCGCCGCCGCCAAAGCGGCGGTCGGGGGAATCCGGGCCCTCCGGGCCGGCCGGCTGGAGGTGCAGCCGCTGCAGGCTTACCACAGCGGGACCGACGGCGGCGAAGCCCTATTGGACAGAAATGCTTGATGAAAAGTATCTGAAGCTCCTCGCGGGCTTCTATCTCGTGCTCATCGCAGCGGTCCGGGCTACAATTCACGCGGCGCTCTTCGCTGCGCTGGTCGCCTTCGCCGGCGGCCTGCTTGGCCTGATCCTCTCGATGAAATTGAGATCCCTTCTTCTGTCGCTGCTTATCGCCCCCCTTTGCGTCCTGCTCATTTGGATAATCCTGCTGATCCCCGCGGGCCGGGCCATCGCCCTGGGGACCTTTCTCAGCGAACTCGACGACTCTTCCCAGGAGCTGTCTCGCAAACTCGTGACCCCTGTTGCGTTCTCTCTGGGGGGGCTCATTCTCCTTCAGCTGCTCTTCTCGAGGCACGTAGGACCTGGGTGGCTATTCGGGCAGGAGCCCCTTTTCGGTCTAGCGATTGGCTATTTCCTTGCTCCCTTCCTGATCCAAAAGGAGCTTTTGCAGCGGCTCATCAGGAGCCTAGAACCGAACTAGCGTACGCAGTCGGCCAATCCGGAACCGGGGCCGAAGCGAAGGGACTCGTCTCCAGCGTATGCTTGGGCAACTGACGGAAAACCGGGACCTGGGCCACGGGTACTACCGGGTGGCGGTGGAGGCGAAGGGCCTCCGGACGACGTTCCAGCCCGGCCAGTTCTTCATGCTCCGGGTGGAGAACGGCAGCGATCCGCTCCTGCCTCGCGCCTACAGCATCTATCGGATGGCCCGGGGCCGGCGCGGCCGGGGCGCCCGCGTGGACTTCCTGTACAAGGTCGTGGGGCGGGGGACGGCCCAGCTCGCGGGGCTCCGGGCCGGAGCGGGCCTCGACCTCCTCGGGCCGCTCGGGAACGAGTTCACCGTGCCGCCCGGGGCGACAGAGCTGCTCCTGGTGGCAGGCGGGATCGGGGTGCCGCCGGTCATCGCCCTGGCCGGTGCGGTGGCAGCCCGCCCGTCCCGGCGGCCGGCGATGGCGGCCTTCCTCGGGGGCCGGTCGAAGCCGGATATCCTCTGCGCGGATGACTTCCGGCGGGTTGGCGCCGGCGTGAGCATCGCGACCGAGGATGGGAGCGCGGGCCACAAGGGCGTTGTGACGGACCTGCTGGAGCGGCACCTGGAGGGCCGGCCGGCCGCGGGTCGGGCCATCTATGCCTGCGGTCCCCCCGGCATGCTCCGGCGCGTGGCCGAGGTGGCGGTGGCGCGCGGGGTCCGCTGTCAGCTCTCGATGGAGGCGCCGATGGGGTGCGGCATCGGCAT
>JAKEHP010000610.1 GCA_022614955.1 Candidatus Methylomirabilota bacterium | reverse complement strand
GTGGTGTCGCGCGAAGAGACCGAAGGCTCCATCTCGCGTCCATCCGGACCCTCTTCCTCTACCAAAATCATCAAGTACCGCATCCGGCCGGGCGACACGCTGGAGGAAATCGCCTCCCGTCACCGGGTGGAGGTGTCCGACCTGATGCGCTGGAACAGGCTCTCGTCTGCGGACGCCATCCTGGCCGGGAGCACCCTCCGGGTGCGCCTGAACTGAGCCTCATCAGGGGTGCTCCCTAGACAATCCTTCTTGACACGCTGAATCTGCAGGCGCTACGATGCCCCAGCTTCCTGACGGGAGGCGGCATGGAGAGCCGAGGGTCGAGGCCCGGGCTCTCCTCTTTTTTTGCCCGGGAGCAAGGGAGCTCGTGCTGGCCCGGGTTCTCAGCGGCGCCATCCTCGGAATCGAGGCATCCCCCGTCTGGGTGGAGGTGGACCTGGCGGGTGGGCTCCCGGCTCTGAACATGGTCGGACTTCCCGATACCGCCGTGCGTGAGAGCCGGGACCGGGTGCGATCGGCCATCCAGAACAGCGGCTTCTCCTTCCCGCCGCGTCGCATCACCGTGAATTTGGCCCCCGCACATCTGCGCAAGGAAGGCACCTCCCTGGACCTTCCCGTGGCGATCGGGATCCTCCTGGCTGCCGGGACCCTGTTGCCGGAGCGGGCGGAGAAGCACTTCTTCGCCGGGGAGCTGTCGCTGGATGGAAGCCTGCGCCCGGTGAAGGGTGCCATCTCCCTGGCCCTGGCCGCGAAGGGACTCGGCTGTCGGGGCATCCTGTTACCGGAGCCGGTCGCCGGGGAAGCCTCGGTGGTGGAGGGAATTCCAGTTTTTCCGGTGCGCAGCCTCTCGCAGGTGGTGGCGTTCCTCTCGGGCGACGAGAAAGTTGAGCCATTGGCGATGTTTGATTACGCGCCGGGGGAGATGTTGATCGCCGGAGGGGAAGACCTTCGAGACGTGGCGGGACAGGCAGCGGCGCGCCGCGCTCTGGAGGTGGCCGCCGCGGGAGGGCACAATCTGATGCTCGTGGGGCCGCCCGGGGCCGGAAAGACCATGCTGGCCCGCCGTCTTCCCGGAATCCTTCCGCCCCTGTGCCGGGAGGAGGCGGTGGAGACCACCCGCATCCACAGCGCGGCCGGGTTCTCGAGCCACGGCGGGCTGCTTAGGCGGCGCCCCTTT
>JAKEHP010000609.1 GCA_022614955.1 Candidatus Methylomirabilota bacterium | reverse complement strand
GAGCACGTAGACTGCACCGACCGCCAAGGCATAAAACGGCCAAATCCCCAGAATGAACTTGTCGGCCAGCTGCTGGAAGTCGTTCAGCAGCACGTAGACCACGCCCAGCAACGTGGCGAGCCAGATGGCGACCGACGGGCTCTGGAACCGGGGGGATACCCGCGCGATGGCCTGGAAGAAGAGCCCCCGGTCCGCCATGGCGAAGAAGATCCGCGGGCCGGTCATCATGGACCCGTTGAGAGCCCCGAAGCAGGAGAGCATGACCACGCCGGATATGACCGCTCCCCCCACTCCGGCGAAGAGCGGGATCCGGTCGGCGGCAGTAGCGGCGATCAGGGGGGATCTCGCCATCTCCGGCAGTGGCACCAGGTAGAGGTACGCCAGGTTGAGCAGCAGATAGACCAGGACGATCCCCGCGGTCCCAACGATGAGGGCGATGGGCAGGGTCCGGCCGGGGTCCTTGACCTCACCGCCCATGAAGGAGAGGTCGGCCCAGCCGTCGTAGGTCCACATGATGGCGATGAGGGCGGTGCCGAGCAGCGACAGGTCGAGACCGGCGTCCCAGGCCGGCGTGAAGTGCGCCGCGCTGCCGGTGCCGGCCGCGAAGGCCAGCACCGCAAGCCCCGCAAGGGCGGCGTACTTTCCCACGGTCACCAGGTTCATCACGGTGGCCGCGTTGCGAACCCCGACGTAGTTCAGGAATCCGACCAGGACCACCGCCCCCGCCGCGATGTAGCGGACCTGCATCGGGCTCAGGGGACTGAAGTATCCCAGGTACTCCGCGAAGATCGTCGAGATCGCCCCGAGCGCGGAGGCTCGGATGACGGTGAGCTCGGACCAGCCGAACAGGAAGGCGGGGAGCGGGCCGAACCCTTCCAAGAGGTAGGCGAAGACCCCCCCGGAGCGAGGCAGGGCCGCCGCCAGCTCGGCGTAGGTGAGGGCGCCGAAAAGGGCAATGGCCCCGCCGATCACCCAGGCCAGCAGAACCGGTCCGGGGTCCTCCAGGCGAGCCGCGACGCCGGCCGGCACCCGGAAGATGCCGCTGCCAATGGTGGAGCCGATCAGGACGGCGATGGCGCTCCAGAGGCCGAGGCGTCGGGGGAGCCGCTCGCCCCAGGCGTCTGGCTGGGGGGACATGGGCTAAGTATATCCTTGACAAGGCCATGCCGCGAGCCGTTCTTTCCCTCGGCACCTCCCCGGAACCCGGAAAACTGCTATCATGACGGCAACCTCCGCCCCGCCCCCGGCCCCGGATTCGGCCCTGCTGCTCCGCCGCCTGTCGTGGACCGCGGCCACGTTCGCCTTCGGCCTCATCATCCTGGGCGGGGTGGTCCGGATCACCGGCTCCGGGATGGGGTGTGGCGAGCATTGGCCTCGGTGCGACGGCGAGTGGTTTCCCCCGCTCGACCTCCCCACCCTGATCGAGATCGGCCACCGCTGGGCTGCAGCGCTGGTGAGCGTCCTGGTGGTGGCGGTGGCGGCGGTGGCCTGGAAGCGGCACCGCGCCGAGCCGGCGCTTACTCGCCCCGCCACATTGGCACTGGTCCTGCTCGTGGCTCAGGTGCTCCTGGGCGCGGTGACGGTGAAGCTGGCACTCCCCCCGTGGGTGATCGTCACCCATCTGGCCAACGCGATGGCGCT
>JAKEHP010000107.1 GCA_022614955.1 Candidatus Methylomirabilota bacterium | reverse complement strand
GGGCGGCCGCGGCCGCGGCCAATCTGGCGGCCCTGGACGAGGAGCTCCCCGAGGGGCCGGCCTCTCCAGATGCGGCTCGGTTGCTGCTGGCCCACCATCGGCCGGCGGCGCTGGTGATGGTGGAGAAGCTGGGCGAAAACGAACGGGGGATCATCCACGATATGCGCGGGGAGGACGTCGGGGCCTCCCACGCCTCCCTAGCTCCCCTGGTGGCCGCCGCGAAGGAGGCCGGGGTCCTCACGGTGAGCATCGGCGATCGGGGCAACGAGGTGGGCTTTGGTCTGCTCGCGGGGTCCCTCCCGGCCGCCGCCCTGCGGCGCCGCCGATGCGTCTGCCCCTGCGGGGGCACAATCCTCTCCAGCGTGGCCACGGAGGCGCTGGTGGTGGCCGCCACCTCGAACTGGGGGGCCTACGCGGTCACGGCGGCCCTTGCCCTGCTTGCGGGTCGGCAGGACCTCCTCCCTGACCCGGCTGTGGAGGCGGCGGTCCGGGAGGCCTGCGTCGCCGCCGGGGCCCGGGACGGCATCACCCGGGAGGCTGCCCCCACCGTGGACGGGACATCTCCCGAGGCTCAGGCCGCCGTCCTCACGCTCCTGCGGGCGGCCGTGGCCGGAGGGCCGCCTGGGCGCCGCCGCGTCCGCGCCGCCCGTTGACAACGGGAGGGCCCTCGGCTACTGTGCGACGAGGGGTTTCCACAAGGGGTCGCTCACGATGCCCGAACTCAGGAAGGATCCGGTCACATCCCGCTGGGTGATCATCTCCACGGAGCGGGGGAAGCGCCCCTCCGACTTCGCCTCCGAGCCCCCCCGAACGCGGTCGGGCTTCTGCCCGTTCTGCCCCGGCAACGAGGCCAAGACCCCGCCCGAAATCCTGGCCTACCGCCCCAACGGCGGCCCCCCGAACAGCGTCGGCTGGAATGTCCGGGTGGTCCCGAATAAGTTCCCGGCTCTGCAGATCGAGGGGGAGCTGAACCGCCGGGGGGAGGGGATCTACGACAAGATGAACGGCCTCGGGGCCCACGAGGTGATCGTTGAGACCCCGGAGCACGAGGCGACGCTGGCCACCCTGCC
>JAKEHP010000608.1 GCA_022614955.1 Candidatus Methylomirabilota bacterium | reverse complement strand
GCCCTCTCCCGCTCCTGGGCGGGGTCCAGCAGGTCCCCCCCATGCGTCTCGCATGTCTGCCGACGCCGCTCCAGGCCCTCCGGCCCGGCAGCGGGCGCTCCAACAGCCCATCACCCTGGGAACATGCACCTGGTTCCGACACTCTGGATCACGGTTGTCATGGCTTGTGTCCTCCTTATGGAATATTGCTGTTACCGGTCCTGCACCGCGGGCAGGAGCGGAGGTAACACGGCGCCGTCCCCACCCACGGGGACGGCGGCCGTAGCATGGCCAAAGACCGAGAGGCATACAGGCAATGGTTCCATGCGCGGCCCCCTGGGGCAAGCGCAGGCTTGGCGCAAGCCCCTGCACCACCGGGATGCCCATATCTGGCCGGGTCCAATCACAGCGTCCCAGGCGGTCATGCCCCGCGTGCACCAGGGGAGAGACCTGGAGTCGCCGCGACGACTCCAGGTCCCACTCCGCGCATCAGAAGTCATGGCTGGTGTGTATGCCGTCATCCCATCACCTCAGCGAAACACCAATGTGCGGCCGGAGGTCTGCAAGGTCATCGGCCGGTGCTGGGCGGCACGGATACATTGCGCGTGTTCATCGTCCCCTCCTTCATGCAGTGATTGTGCGAAACAAGACCCACTGACGGCGCGTGCTTCGATCCGCCATAGACTCTTCTCCCACCTGGGGCGTCCACCGATCTCTCGCCATGGACGCCCCGCCGCCTCGACCAGTGCAGCGCGCATGCGTAGTGGCCACCACGCTGCCGGCCGCCCGCGCGTCGTACCAGTCGTCGCGATGGAGCAGACCCATCTCTGCCTCCTTTCCTCTCTGTCTCCTTCCAGACGTGGTGACGCCGCGTTTCCCCGGCCGTCTGACCAGGCCGGCGGTGCTCGCCATCCGCCCTCCTCCCTCGCCGACCCCTGCAAGAACAGAGGTGCTACTTTTGTGGTCGCACCGCTACTTTTGCGGTAGCAAATGCTCAACTGGACGGGCCGTGCGGCTAGCCGAGGGCCGCCCGCACCTCGGCGGCCGCCCGCGCGCCGGCCCGCAGCGCGCCTTCCATCGTGCCCTGCCAGACGGTGGCGGTTTCCGCCCCGGCCCAGTGCAGCACCCCGATGGGCGCCCGCAGGGCAGGGCCATAGGCGGTCCACAGGCCGGGGGGCCAGGCGCCCCCAGCAGCCCCACGCGTGAAG
>JAKEHP010000607.1 GCA_022614955.1 Candidatus Methylomirabilota bacterium | reverse complement strand
TTCAGCGGCGCCGATGGTAGCGTCCTCCGCACCCTCTCTAACCCCCAGGGGGGTAACTTCGCTGGCCCCGTGGCCGGTATCGGGGATGTGAATGGCGATGGCGCGCCCGACCTTCTGGTGGGGGTGCCCAATCAAATTGCGGGCGGCATCGTGACGGGCCGGGCCTTTGTCTTCAGCGGCGCCGATGCCAGCCTCCTCCGCATTCTCGATAACCCCAATCCCTCCGGCTTTGCGAGATTCGGCTCCGCGCTGTCCGGGGCCGGGGATGTGAACGGCGATGGCGTGCCCGAACTCCTCGTGGGGGCGCCCGGCCAGGGCCAGGCCTTCGTCTTCAGCGGCGCCGATGCCACCCTGCTCCTCACCCTGACCCGCAGCTCGTCGGGTAGTTTTGGCGAGGTGGTGGCCGGGATCGGGGATGTGGACGGTGATGGCGCGCCTGACTTCCTCGTAGGGGCGCCCGATCAAAACGTGGGCGGCCGGCTCCGCCAGGGCCGGGCCTTTGTCGTGCTGAGTGTGGCCCTGGGGCTCGCCCGGACGCAGGTCCCCTGCACGAGCATCAGGTGCCGGCTCCGCGCCAGGTGCGACCTCTCGCCGGCCTTCGGGACCGCATGCACCAACCCGCTCCGCCTGCTCGTGGATATCCCCAGGCGGCTCGCCGGGGACGTGGCCGGGAAGGGGCGAAATCGGGTCGGGTTCGCGTTCAGCAACGCCACCAACGTCCCGCCGGGTGAGACCCGGAACGTGACCCTCAGGCTCACGAGGGCAGGCAAGCAGATCTTCAAGACGAGCACGACCAACAGGCTGAGAGGCGTGATCGAGATCAGGAACACGCCCGGGACCGTTATCGACACGCCACGAATAAGGATCAGGCTCAGGCGCAGGTAAGAAGGCCGGGGGATCATTAGCCGTCTTCGGCCAGGCGTTCGCTGAAGGTCTCGCGGGTTTGCATGCGGCCGGACTGAAACCCGCGGCTATCGCCAGACCGGATCCCGAACTGTTTCGCGACCGTTTTGGGGATCGTCACTTGAAGCTTACGTCCTGTCGAGGACGTGCCCGGGTTGCT
>JAKEHP010000606.1 GCA_022614955.1 Candidatus Methylomirabilota bacterium | reverse complement strand
GCGCGCTCGACGAAGATCCGGCTGCGGGCGCAGCAGTCCTGGCCGCAGTTGCCGAAGACGGCGTACACAGAGCTGTCCACGGCGGCCTCCAGGTCGGCGTCCGCGAAGAGGATGTTGGGGGACTTGCCCCCCAGCTCCAGGGAGACCTTCTTGATGGTGTCGGCGGCGCCCTTCATGACCTGCGCCCCCGTGGCCGTCTCCCCCGTGAAGGCGACCTTCCCTACCCCGGGGTGGGCCGCGAGCGCCGCGCCGACGGTGCTCCCGGGGCCCGTCACGATGTTCAGGACCCCCGGCGGGAGCCCGGCCGCCTCCGCCACCTCCCCCAGGAGCAGGGCGGACAAGGGGCTCCAGGAGGCCGGCTTCAGGACCACAGTGTTGCCGGTGGCCAGGGCCGGCGCCACCTTCCAGGCCGCCATGATGAAGGGGAAGTTCCAGGGGACGATGAGGGCACAGACCCCGATCGGCTCGCGCAGGGTGAAGTCCAGGCCCGGGCTCGTGACCGGGATGACCTCGCCGAAGTGCTTGGTCACGGCCCCGGCGTAGTACTCGAAGCAGGCGGCGGCGCCGGCGACCTCGTCCCGGGAGTCGCGGATTGGCTTCCCCACGTTGCGGGACTCGATCCGCGCGATCTCCTCCGCGCGGGCCCGGATGCCCTCGGCAATCTGATAGAGGATGCGGGCCCGCTCGGGGGGTCGCAGGCCCGGCCACGGGCCGGACTCGAAGGCCTTCGCCGCCGCCCCGACAGCCAGATCGGCGTCCCCGGCGTCCCCCTGCGGGACCTCCGCAAGGGGTTTCCCGGTGGCCGGCTCCGTCACGCAGAAGACCTTCCCCCTCAGGCTCCCCACCCACTTGCCGGCGATGAACATCCGCCAGGCTGTCCGCATCTTCTCCCTTGCCATCGGATCCCCTCACTCACAAAGCTGGCAGGCCGACCCGGGCCGCTGCACGCGCGGGGACTCTACCACCACGGGAAAGGGGAAGGGAAGTCCCGGCTAGAACGAGACTAGAACGAGAAGTGATAGGCCAGGCCGCCGTAGACCTGATTGATCTTCAGCTCGATGTCCTCGGTCCCGCCCGTGATGTCGAAGGTCACCTCGGCGTAGCT
>JAKEHP010000106.1 GCA_022614955.1 Candidatus Methylomirabilota bacterium | reverse complement strand
GGCCCCAAGGAGGTGTAGCAGGGTGCTCTTGCCCGACCCGCTGGCGCCCACGATCGCGACGAATTCCCCCCGGGAGACGGCAAGATCCACGCCTGCCAGCACCTCGATCGGGGAGCCATCGCCCCCGCGGTAGACCTTGCGGAGCCCCTCCGCCTGGAGAATCCCGCTCATTCGTGCCGGATCGCCTCCACGGGAGTCAGGGCCGCGGCCGAGCGCGAGGGATAGAGGGTCGCCAGGACCGCGATGGCGAGGCTCGCCAGCACGACGACGACGACGTCGAGGGCCTCGACGTGGACCGGCAGGTGATCGATGAAATAGACCGCCGGATTGATCCGGATCCAGCCCGACTGGTCGACCACATAGGCCACTGCCAGCCCGGCGGCCAAGCCCAGCCCGGTTCCCACCAGCCCGATGACGGCCCCCTGCAAGAGAAACACCCGGGCTATCGCTGGCGCCGTGAGCCCCATCGCCCGCAGGATGCCGATCTCCCGGGTCTTGTCGTTCACGACCATGGTGAGGGTTCCCACGATGTTGAACGCGGCCACCACCATGATGAAAAAGATAATGAGGCCCATGGCTACCTTCTCGAGCTGCAAGGCGCTGAAAAGACTGGAGTTCTGGGTCTGCCAGTCGAGGGCCCGGTAGGGGTAGCCCAGCCGCTCCTCGATCCTCTCTCCGATGACCGGGGCCAGGTCCGGGTTGTCCACCCGAACCGCGATCCCGGAGACCGCGTCTCCCAGCCCGGTGAAGCGCTGGGCCAGCTCCCGGGACATCACCACGAACTGATTGTCGTACTGGAACATGCCGGTCTCGAAGATGCCGGTCACCTCGAGCCGCCAGAAGCGCGGGACAGCCACGCCGAGGGCGGGATTCACCTTGGCCTCGGTGACCGGCACCAGGGTCACGACGTCGCCGGGGTAGACCGAGAGGCGCGAAGCCAGCCGGCTGCCCAGGAGCACCGCCCCGTCCACGTTAGGCTTGGTGGTACGGAAGGAGAGGTCGCCCTTGGTGACTGACTGGGGGAGCGAGGTGACCGAGCGGCGGCCGGTGTCGGGGTCGAACCCCACCAGGTTGACCCCCTCGCCGTAGTCCTGTCCCGCGGTGATCCCCGCCTGGCTGATCACCTCGGGCGCCGCGGCCACCACGCCGGGCTGGCGGCGAACCTCCT
>JAKEHP010000605.1 GCA_022614955.1 Candidatus Methylomirabilota bacterium | reverse complement strand
GCCCTCGGCGTCATAGGTCAAGTTGACCGTGTGGCCCAAGGGATCGGTCATGGCGCTCACCGAATCCACCACCTCCGGTGTGGGCACCCGCTCGATATCGACACCGATGCTGCGCCCCCGGCAGACGCCCACCAGGAGGCGGTCGTCGGAGTGCGACAGGTTGAACCTCAGGGTGGGATGTCGCGGCAGGAACGGCTTGCCCTCGGGGCTGTACTCGAATCGAAGCGACCCAGGCGTCTCGCCGGCGTAGGCCGACAGAATCCGACGCAGGAATCCGCGGGCCGCGAGAAACCGACTTCGATCCCGGGGGAAATGAAAGCGCCCCGCCCGGGTCAGCTCGTCGCGGCTCAGCGTGGCGGCGAGACGCTCGAGGAGCGGGAGGTCCCGCGCCAGCGAAGCGGGCCAGATCACGACCTCGCCGTCGGCAGCCGGCGGACTCACTCCGTCGCCGGCTCCGCGAGCGGCCGCTCCAGAATGGCGAGAAGCTGGGTGGAGAGGCGCTCGACGTGCGGCTCCTGCATCATGGTGCGGTGCATCCCGGGCACCTCGTAGAACTCCACCCCGCCGGTGGCCACCCGAGTCCACCCGGCGAAGGCGTCCACCGACCGGCCCGGCCGGTTGCCCGCCGCATACAGCACTTGGATCCGCCCCGGGTATGTCCCGGGCCGATACGCCAGACCGGCCTGGTGGAACGCGTTGGCGAGCTCACGGAAGGCGGGCAGCAGCGGACGCCCGATACGGACCGACCAGCGGTACGCGGGCCTCCCGGCTACCCGGGTCACCAGGTTCACCAGACGTTGCCACAGGAACGGAGGAATCTGACGGGGTGCCAGCTCCCGAACCCGCGCGACGTTCTGCCGCACCAGCTCCCAACCCAGGCGGGCCCGGCCCCGGGCACGGCTGGCCAGGCTCCGGGTTTGCCGGAATCCGGGAAAGGGGCAGTCAATCAACGCCAGCAGGCCGACGTCCTCCCCCGCCAGGCGGAGCTGCCGGGCCAGCTCGAACGCGACCAAGCCCCCCCAGCAGTACCCCCCCAGATGGTAT
>JAKEHP010000604.1 GCA_022614955.1 Candidatus Methylomirabilota bacterium | reverse complement strand
GGCGGCCAGCGCCGGGGGGATCCTCGGACGGACCCGGTCCAGCGGCTCGACCGGTAGGAGGAGGTGGGCCGAGACCAGCTGCCAGGAGTCGCGGCCGCTGAACGGGGGCGACCCGGTGAGCATCTCATAGGCGACCAGGCCCGCGGCGTAGATGTCGGCCCTATGGTCCAGGTGAGACCCGCCGGCCGCCTGCTCCGGCGCCATGTAGGCCGGGGTGCCCAGTGCGAGGCCCGTCACCGTCAGCGCGGTCCCCTCCCCGGCCGCCTGGAGTGCCTTCGCGATCCCAAAGTCGGCCACCTGGACGTGGGGCCCGAGGAACAACACGTTCTCCGGCTTGATATCCCGGTGCACGATCCCCTGGGAGTGGGCGTAGGCGAGGGCATCGAGCACCTGGCGCAGGACGTGGACGGCGACGTCGACCGCGAGCTCGCCTTCCCGCTGGAGCCGGGCACGGAGCGAATCCCCGGACAGGTAGGGCATGACGTAGTAGAGCAGCCCGCCGGCCTCACCGGAGTCAAGCAGGCTCAGGATGTGGGGGTGGACCAGGCGCGCCGCAATCTCGATCTCGCGGAGGAACCGGGCCGCGCCAAGCGCGGACCCCAGCTCGGGGCGGAGCACCTTTAGGGCGACGGATCGGCGATGGCGGAGATCCTCGGCCAGGAACACCGTGGCCATGCCTCCCCGACCCAGCTCGCGCTCGAGCCGGTACCGGTCCGCCAGGGCATCGCCGAACTGCTTCAGCTCGGGCTCCAATCGCACTCCGACCTCGAGTCCCTCCTTATCCCGATGAAGGCTACACCCTGACCGGCGTGCCGGGCGAGCCCCCGACAGGCCCAGGCCGAAAATCATCATGCCAAGCAGGGAGACCGCTTACGACGCCTGAATCCCTAACAGGCGCGGGTTAGCCGGCGGCTGGGGGACCTCCGGCCGCTTGGCTGCTCCAAGTCACAACCTGGTACCGCTCCCGTAGGATCTTGGTGTGATGGATGACGTGCCCCACCGCAAGGTACGCCAGGGCCCGAACAGTGAATGGGTGGTCACTTGCGGTCCCGCGGCGCCCCCAAGCGTCTGCCGGAAGGGATCGAAAGAAAGCCCGGTCGCCGCAGGACCGTCCGGCTCAGCGAGGGGTTCAGGGCGTCTCGTTGCGCGCATCG
>JAKEHP010000105.1 GCA_022614955.1 Candidatus Methylomirabilota bacterium | reverse complement strand
GTCCCACGGGTTCGCCGTCGGGTGGAAGCCCGAGTTCTCCGTGGAGGAGCCCATGGCGAACTCATCCATGTTGGTTTTCCCCAGGAAGACGGCCCCGGCCGCCCGCAGTCGGCTCACGACCGTGGCATCGTAGGGGGGCACGAAAGGCTCCAGGATCTTCGAGGCGCAGGTGGTCCGGACCCCCTTCGTGCAGAGGACGTCCTTCAGGGCGAGGGGAACTCCGGCCAGGGGGCCCAGGCGCACCCCGGCCTTCCGGGCCTTATCCACTGCCTCGGCCTGGGCGAGCGCCTCCTCCCGGGTCACCGTGAGGTACGCCCGGATGCGCGACTCCACCTGCGCGATCCGGTCGAGATAGGCGCGCGTCACCTCCACGGCCGAGGCCTTTCCGGCCCTGAGGAGATCCAGCAGTTCATGGATGGTCAGCCCGATCAGGTCCACGATGTCTCCACTCTACTGCTCGATGATCCGGGGAACCCGGAAGAAACCCTCCTGCCGGTCCGGCGCGTTCCTCAGCGCCTCCTCCCGGTCCAGGGACGTAGCAAGCACATCCTCCCGCAAGACGTTGGTCATCGGGATCACGTGGGAGGTGGGCTCGACGGTGGTCGTGTCGAGCTGGTTCAGTTTCTCCATGTAGCCCAGGATCCGGTCCAACTGGCTGCGCATCTGCTCCTTCTCCTCTTCGGAGAGGGCAAGGCGCGCCAACCGCGCCACGTGCTCGACTTCCTGAAGGGTGATCTTCATCATGGTCTCCTGGATCCCCGCGGACTCGAGCGGGGCCGGGGTCACCAATCGGTTTTCCCTATTGTAGCGGCTGAAGGCGGGAGCGTAAAGCGGATGCCCAGGCCGCCCGATCGGTGGGCAAGAGTACCGGGGCGGCGGGTCATGAACGGGGCGCAGCCCGCCGGCACGGAGCCGGAGCCGGCCTCACGCGGGCGTGAGGTTGGCGTACCTGACCTTGAGCCGCTTGGTCCCGACGCCGGCGAAGGTGACGGTGACCTTCATGTCCTCGCCGGTCCCGCTCCGGTCCCGGATGGTGCCGATGCCCCACTCGGGATGCCGGACCCGGACGCCCGGCTGGAAGAAGTCCACGGGCCGCTCCCCCTCCTCCACCGCCTCGTAGCGGAGGCCTTCGGCTTCCCGAGTGACCGGCGCCCCCCCTTCCCCCGGGCTCACGCCGGCGCCGTCCGCCCGGACCGTCAGCTCAGGCGGGATCTCCTCCAGGAAGCGCGAGGGGAGGTTGAAGGTCCCCCCGCCGTAGAGGCGCCGCTCCAAGGCCGCCGTGCAGTAGAGGCAGTCCTTGGCCCGGGTGATCCCCACGTAACAGAGGCGGCGCTCCTCTTCGAGTTCCTCCTCATCGGCGAGCGCCCGGGCGTGGGGAAAGACCCCCTCCTCCATCCCGGTCATGAAGACGACCCCGAACTCCAGCCCCTTGGCCATGTGCAAGGTCATGAGGGTGACCGCCCCGCGCCCCTCTTCCAGGCTGTCCACGTCCGAGATGAGGGCCACCGAGTCGAGGAAGGCCTGGAGCGTCGCTTCCTCGCTCCGGAGGACGAAGTCCTGGGCGGCGGCCACCAGCTCGCGGAGGTTCTCGAGCCTCCCCTCAGCCTCGGGCGTCCCCTCCCCCTGGAGGGCTTTCGCGAGGCCGCTCTCATCCAGAACTACCTGGACCAGATCCGACAGGGCGAGTTCCGCGACGCGGGCCCGCAGCCGCTCGATCAGAGCGGTGAATTCCTGGAGAGCCTTGCGCTGCCGGGCCGTGAGCGCCTCCAGGAGTTCCTGGCGGCCGCAGGCCTCCCAGAGAGAGCTCCGCTGAGCCGCCGCCACCTGCTGCAATTTCTCCAGGGTCCCCTTCCCCAGGCCGCGGGGCGGAACGCCGAGGGCCCGCAGGAACCCGACCGAGTCCGCGGGGGAGGCGATGAGACGGAGGTAGGCCAGGGCGTCCTTCACCTCCTTGCGCTCGTAGAAGCGGACGCCGCCCACGATGACGTAGGGGATGACTTGCCGTCGCAACGCGTCCTCCAGGGCCCGGGACTGGGCGTTCACGCGGTAGAAGACGGCGAAGCCATCGAGGGAAAGCCCCTCTGCCGCCGCCAGCCGACTGATCGTGCGGGCGACGAACTCCGCCTCCTCCCCCTCGTCCCGCCCCTGGAACAGGACCACCGGCTCCCCGCCGCTCCGCTCCGTCCAGAGGCGCTTCGGCTTCCGGTCCAGGTTCTTCGAGATGACCCCGTGGGCGGCGTCGAGGATGACCTGGGTGGAGCGGTAGTTCTGCTCCAGCCGCACCACCCGACAGGCCGGATAGTCGCGCTCGAAGTCCAGGATGTTCCGAAAGTCCGCCCCCCGGAATCTATAGATGGACTGGTCGTCATCCCCCACCACGGCCAGGTTCTGGTGGGCGGCCGCAAGCGATCGCACCAGCCGGTACTGGGCGTGGTTCGTGTCCTGGTACTCGTCCACCATCAGGTAGCGCCAGAGGGTCTGGTATGCGGCGAGGATCGTGGGGTGCTCCTCGAAGAGGCGGACCGTCTGCATCAGGAGGTCGTCGAAGTCGAGGGCCGCGCTCTGGTGGAGCCGCTCCTGGTAGCGGTAGTAGGCCTTGGCCACGCGCTCCTCCGTGAAGTCGGCCGCTGCGGTCGCGTACTCCGCCGGGGTAAGCAACTCGTTCTTCGCCCGGCTGATGCGCACGAGGGCGACCCGCGGGTTCAGGACGCGCTCACCAAAATCCAGGTCGGCGAGGCACGCCTTCATGAGACTGAGCTGATCCGCCTCGTCGTAGATGACGAAGGAGTCCCGGAGCCCGAGGAGGCGCGCATTGCGCCGGAGGATCCGGACGCAGGTGGCGTGGAAGGTCCCCACCCAGACGCTGAGCCCCGTGGCGCCCAGCAGCCGCTCCACCCGGCCGCGCATCTCGTCCGCCGCCTTGTTGGTGAAGGTGACGGCCAGGATGCTCCCCGGCCGGACGCCGCAGCCGTCAATGAGATAGGCGATCCGGTGGGTGATGACCCGAGTCTTGCCGGACCCGGCCCCTGCCAGGATCAGCAGCGGCCCTTCCGTGTGGAGCACCGCCTCCCGCTGGGCCGGGTTCAGGTCAGCAATGATGGCTGAAGAATCCACTGGAAATCCCGTGGAGATTCAAAGGCGATCTCGCATCCGTTCACGGCGCCACCGGCCGCACCCGCGATCGGGCCCAGGCGATGATGCGCTCGGCATGCTGCACGAGCTCCCTAGCCTCCCGTCGGGAGAAGAGCCGCCTTTCATACTCGATCAGGCTTTTCCCGGCTAGCACTCGACGGAAGTGCACAAGTGCGGAGGACCGGTCAGCACCTGGCCCGGCCAACAGTTCGACGAACTCCTCGCAGCCTTGGGCCGGGCTCGGCAGCCCGCACTCGCAGACCAGCACCGCATACGCAGCCGAGATCCCCGCGTGAACTGCAGACAGGCCTGTCGCGTTCCATCGCCCGCTCGCAGCATCCTCGAGTGCGGAGCGGAGGAACTCCTTCGACTTCGCCAGATAGTTGCCGCATGCCGCGCGGTCCTCGGGGCGGATGATCAGCGACTTTGAGGCCATCTATCGATACTTCCCAAACCGAGGCAAATAAAAAAACTCAATCGGGATGTCAAACGAACCGTGGCGAGAACTTAACATATTCCGAACACGGTCGGCCAGCGGCGTCCGGCGCTGTGCTCCAGCCAGGCCACTCAACGGGTAGGCTACCGACCCGATTTGCTCCAAACCGCCAGGATGTCTCTCCACGCCTCTGGCCGGACACGCTGGGTTGGAGGCGCGGGAAGCAGGGACAACTCCCATAGCAGGAGGTATGCGCCATGCGCCGTGCAGCAGGAGAGGGTCCCGGGCGCAATCACAACGCCAGCCGGGGTTGTGCCGCCTCACTCGACGGTGACGCTCTTGGCGAGGTTGCGGGGCTGGTCCACGTCGCAACCCTTGCGGACGGCGATGTGGTAGGCCAGGAGTTGCAGCGGGATCGTCATGAGGGCGGGGCTGGTCAGGCGGGAGGAGCGCGGGACCATCAGGCAGTGGTCCACCTTCTCGGCTAACTCATGATCCCCCTCGGTCCCGAGGGCGATGACGATGCCGGCCCGGGCCTTGACCTCCTGGATGTTGGCCAGGATCTTCTCGTAGACCTGATCCCGCGGGGCCAAGACCACGACCGGCATGTGCTCGTCAATGAGGGCGATGGGGCCGTGCTTCATCTCCCCCGCCGGGTACCCCTCGGCGTGGATGTAGGAGATCTCCTTGAGTTTCAGCGCGCCCTCGAGCGCAACCGGGTAGTTGATCCCCCGCCCGAGGTAGAGGAAGTCCCGGCAGCCGGCGTAGCGCTGGGCGAGGGCCTCCAACTCGCTATCCAACCTCAGGGCGGCCTCTGCCTGCTGGGGGAGTCGGATCAAATCCGCCAGGTGCTCCCGGACGCTGTCGCCATCCAGGGTCCCCCGTCGCTGCCCGAGGTGCAGGGCCAGGAGGTAGAGGGCCGTCAGTTGGCTCGTGAAGGCCTTGGTGGAGGCGACGCCGATCTCGGGGCCGGCGTGGGTATAGAGAACCCCGTCCGCCTCCCGGCTGATGCTGGAGCCCACGACGTTTACGATGGCGGCGGCCGGGCAGCCCCGCCGGCGTGCCTCCCGCAGGGCCACCAGCGTGTC
>JAKEHP010000104.1 GCA_022614955.1 Candidatus Methylomirabilota bacterium | reverse complement strand
GCCGCCGTCTTGAGGAGGGGCGCCAGGCTCTCCCCGTCGAGCAGGAAGACCGGCCGCTCCTCCTGCCATGTCACCGCTCGCACCGTCCCCGGCAAGAGGCGAGTGGCCAGCACCGGCAGCGGCCGGAAGGCCGCCTCGGGGAGATCTGCCACCTCCAGGGTCCGCTCCACCAGGAAGCCCAGCCTTCTCCCTTCCGCCTCCACAACCAGGACCCGCCGGCTGGCCCCGGATCCCTCGAAGAGGCCGCCCAGGTCCACCGTCGGGAGCGTCCCCCCCTGGAGGGGGAGGGTCCCCAGCAGGGGGCGTGCTCCCCCTCCTGCAGGAGCGATGCCAGGGTCCTCGATGACCTCCCGGAGGATGCGTACATCCAGGCCGCACCGGAAGCCACCCGCCTCGAACAGCAAAAACCGGCGGGTCGGCCCCGGCGTCGGCGCCGCGACCCGGCGCACCCCCCTGGACGGAAACGCCACTCCTGCTCCCCCCGGCCCGGGCCCGGAACTCCCTAAGTATCGAAAAGACAGCATAAAGTACCGTGGCTCCCCTGCCATGTCAAGCGCCTTCCTCGGCCCATTGACAGCACCGGACCGAGTGGCTACCCTTGGCAAACCCATATCGGGGAGCGTAGAAGGAGGGCCCATGGGGACTGTCTACTTCCGGGACCGTTTTATGCCGCTCGAGGAGGCCACGATCAGCATCCGGACGAATGCCCTCCACTACGGAACGGCGGTCTTCGAGGGGATCCGGGCGTACTGGGACCCGGAGGGGAGGCAGCTCAACGTCTTCCGGCTGCCGGAGCACTACGACCGGATGCTCCGCAACTGCCGCGTCCTCCACTTGACTGTGGGGAAAGATGTCAAGGAGCTCTCCCGGCTGACGATCGATCTCCTCCGGCGGAACGGGCACCGGGAGGACACCTACATCCGCCCGATCGCCTTCGTCAGCAGCGAGGAGATCGGGCCGCGCCTGCACGGCTACACGACCGGCTTCGGCGTGTTTACGCTCCCGCTGGGTGAGTACCTGGATACGAGCCAGGGGCTCCGGGTAGGGTTCAGCACCTGGCGCCGGATCAGCGATAACGCGATCCCCGCCCGGTGCAAGGTCGCGGGCGGGTACGTCAACTCCGCCCTCGCCCGGACGGAGGCCGCGGCGCAGGGCTACGACGAGGCCCTCTTCCTGACCGAGGACGGGGTGCTCTGCGAGGGGTCGGCCGAGAACATCTTCCTGGTGCGCGCCGGCCGGCTCATCACCCCGGACCTGTCAGCCAACATTCTGGAGGGGATCACCCGCGAGACCATCCTGACGTTAGCGCGGGAGGGGCTGGGCCTTCAGGTGGAGGAGCGGCGGGTCGGGCGGACCGAAGTGTACGTGGCGGACGAGGTCTTCCTCTGCGGGACCGGGGCTCAGGTCGCCCCCGTGGTGGAGGTGGACCGCCGTCTCGTGGGGGAAGGAACCATCGGGCCAATTACCGCAAAGCTGCAGCGGCTCTACTTCGACGTCGTGCGCGCGAGGGTGCCCGCCTACCGGCACTGGCTAACGCCCGTCTACTAGAAGACGCCCCTGGACAAAGCGGGCGGCGGGAATCCTTCCCGCCGCCCGCGGTTTTTTCGCCCGCGGCCGAGCGCCCAGGGCGACCCGGGCTCGCGCCACAAGACGCCTCCCTCAGCTAGGTACAAGTGTCTACTTTACCGGGGGAAGTTCTCCGGTCCCCTGGAAGCGTTGGTTAGCCAACGCGAACGGGGTTCGATGCATTCTCACCCACGACGGTGTTCCACGGCCGGACGCGCCACCGCGTCACCAGCCCATGTTTGACATATGGATCGGCCGCTACGAACGCGTCAACGATCTTCGGCGTGTCACCTTGAAATAGAAGCACCGCCCCATCAATCGGATCGGCCACCACACCACCCAGGATAAGCTCGCCTCGCGCATGTGACTGCCAAGCAAGAGTTAGATGTTCAGTGCGGAACTTCTCTCGCCGATCCATATAATCCGAGACATATTCGTAAAACAGAAGGTAGTGCACATATCCTCCCTATTTACATCGGTGGCTAACTACAATTAGGCGGACCTGCCTAATTGCCGACCACTGCAGGCGGCTGCAGCCTATTTCTCGGGCCTTGGCTCCGACCTGCGATTCTATCCGATTGATTGGAGAGGGATTGCGCAGCCCTCAGCATGCCGGGTCCTGGCGTGTTAGGCCGCGAGAGCCTGCAGCCTATTTCGGGCGGCGTCGTCGGAGCTGGCGGGAAACGGTCTGCGGGGCTGTGAACGGCCCCGCTACTTGTGGGCGCTGACGGGAGCAGCCGCCGGGGCGGCCTTAGCCTCCACGATGGAGCCCCGCTTGCTGAAGGCCACCGAGAACCCGAGGAGGGCCAGGCTCCCCGCGACCGCCGCCCATCGGAGGCCGGGTGACGGGTTCAGCGCCAGGGGGGCGATCAGGATCCCCACCAGGTTCATCACCTTGATCATCGGGTTAATGGCCGGCCCGGCGGTGTCCTTGAACGGGTCCCCCACGGTGTCCGCGATGACCGCGGCCTTGTGGTACTCGGTCCCCTTCCCGCCGAAGAGCCCCTCCTCGATCTTCTTCTTGGCGTTGTCCCAGGCCCCCCCGGTGTTGGCCAGAAAGACCGCCATAAGCTGCCCGGTGAGGATCGCCCCTGCCAGGTAGCCGCCCAGGGCCGGCGCCCCCAGCCAGAAAGCCACCAGGATCGGGGTGAAAATAGAAAGAATGCCGGGCCCCAGCAGCTCCTTCTGGGCCGCCGCAGTGCAGATGGCCACGCAGCGGCTGTACTCCGGCTTGCCGGTCCCCTCCATGATGCCCGGGATCTCCCGGAACTGCCGCCGGACCTCCTCCACCAGCAGGAACGCCGCCCGGCTCACCGCCTGGATCGCGAACGAAGAAAAGAGAAATGGGACCGCCCCGCCGATGAGGAACCCGACGAAGACCTCTGGGAGGTTCACCTGGATCCCGATCTCGTACAGGCGGGCCTCGTCAATGAAGGAGCGAAACAGAGAGACGGCGGCGATGACGGCGGTGGCGATGGCCAGGCCCTTGGTCAGGGCCTTGGTGGTGTTCCCCACCGCGTCCAGCTTGGCCACGATCCGGTGCGCCTCGATCCCGGACGGCGTCTTCGGGTTCCCCTTGAGCGCCCCGGACATCTCGAAAATGCCGTTCGCGTTGTCCGAGATCGGCCCGAAGGTGTCCTCGGCGAGGATGAAGCCGGTCGTGGCCAGCAGCCCCAGGCCGGCCAGCGCGATCCCGTAGGCCGAGAGGGAGAGGGAGCCACCGAAGATGCTGTAGGAACCGTAGATCGTGGCGCCGATGGCCAGGATGGCCCAGACGCTCGACTCGAGGCCGGAGGCGAAGCCGGTAAGCAGCATCGTCGCCGCGCCGGTCTTGGTGGCGTGGGCGATCTCGGTGACTGGCTTCTTCTCCGTGGAGGTGAAGTGCTCCGTCAGCCACTGGATGACGAGGGCGAGGCCGATCCCCATGGTGGTCGCGGCGAAAAACCGGGGTGCCATGGCGCCGTACTTCGGGCTGACCAGATCGCCGAAATACCCCCAGGACACGACCGCGAACCCGGCGATCGAGGCGAGCGCCGCCACCCAGAACCCCACGTTGATGGGGCGCATCGGATCCATGCCCGGCTCATCCTTCCCTCGGACGCACCAGGTCCCCAGGATGGAGCCGAAGACCCCCACCGCCCGGATGAGGAGCGGGAAGATGACGAGGCCGAGGGTGACCTGCAAGGCCGCCTCCGGCCCGCCGAAGGCCTCCACGAAGTCCTTGTCCAGCATGGCGCCGGCCCCCAGGATGATGGCCGCCACCAGGGTGACCTCGTAGGATTCAAACACGTCGGCCGCCATCCCGGCGCAGTCCCCCACGTTATCCCCCACGAGATCCGCGATGACTGCCGCATTCCGGGGATCGTCCTCCGGGATCCCCTTCTCCACTTTTCCCACCAGGTCGGCGCCGACGTCCGCCGCCTTGGTGTAGATGCCGCCTCCCATCCGCATGAAGAGGGCGGCCAGCGAGCCCCCGAAGCCGAACCCCACCAGGATCTTCATGGCGTTCTCTTTGAACAGCAGGAAGATGATGGTGGCGCCCAGGAGGCCCAGGCCGACGGTGAACATGCCGGAGACGGTCCCGGCCCGGAAGGCGATCTCCAGGGAGGTCTTGAAGGATTTGAGGGCGGCGTTGGCGGTCCGGACGTTCCCCTTCACCGCCAACCACATCCCCACGTAGCCCGCCCCGTAGGAAGCGGCCACGCCCATGAAGAAAGCGAGGGCCACCCCGAGGGGGAGCGTGAGCCCCTCGTAGATCCCGCGGTACATGAAGTAGAGGCCCACCGTGATGATGAGGACGAACCAGATCATTGTCTTGACCTGGCGGGCCAGGTAGGCCATGGCCCCTTCCTCGATGGCGGCCGCCACCCGGATCATCGCCGGACTGCCGGGATCCGCCCGCAGGACGCGGGCGGCCAGGAAGGCCCCGTAGGCCAACGCCACGAAGGCCGAGAGGAGGACGAACCACAGGATCTGCCACTCGGTCTGCCCGAAGGTCGGCAGGGCGATCTGCGCCTCGCTCACGGGACTCCCCCCTTTCCGAACCGCCTGGGGGCCGCCGGCCGGGTCCGCCGGGCCTCCCCGGCCTACCAGATCTTGGAACGGACGCCGGCCTGCTTCATCACCAGAACGTCCACCAGGGCCAGCTCGTAGTAGTTGGTATCGCCCGCCACGAGAGGATCCACGCGCTTCTCGTAGTACTTCCGCCCCGTCTCGATGTCCTTAGCCAGGACCTCGAAGAGGGTATCGTTGGCGATGCCCTCCAGGATCTTCTCCCGGTTGTACTCGACGATGTCAGCAACAATGAGGCGGGCGACGCGCTGCGCCTCTGCGTGCGGGTCCTTGGGGTCGGCCATGCGTCACGGTCCCCGGCGCGTGCAGGCGGCGGAGCGCCGCCGTTCAGAAGAGGCGGAGCTGGGACACTTCCTCGGCTGGGAAGGGGACCGGATACTCGCCGGTAAAGCAGGCCGCGCAGTACCCCTCCCCCTTCCCCACCGCCCGCAGGAGGCCCTGGTGGCTCAGGTAGGCCAGGGAGTCGGCCCGGATGTACCGCCGGATCTCCTCCACCGTGTGCGAGGACGCGATCAGCTCCCGCCGGGTGGGGGTGTCAATGCCGTAGTAGCATGGCCAGGTGGTGGGCGGGGAGGAGATCCGCATGTGGATCTCCCGGGCCCCGGCGGCCCGGAGCATGCTGACGATCTTCCGGGAGGTCGTCCCCCGGACGATGGAGTCATCCACGAGCACCACCCGGCGGCCCTCCAGGACCTCCCGGACGGCGTTGAGCTTGATCTTCACGCCGAAGTGCCGGATGGCCTTCTGGGGCTCGATGAAGGTCCGCCCCACGTAGTGACTCCGCACGATCCCGTGGTCAAAGGGGATGCCCGCGCCCTGGGCGTACCCCAGGGCGGCATAGATGCCCGAGTCGGGGACCGGCACCACGACGTCCGCTTGGACCGGAGCCTCCTCCGCCAGCAACCGCCCCAGCTCCTTCCGGACCCGGGAGACCTGCTGGCCGAAGACGAGGCTGTCCGGCCGGGCGAAGTACACGTGCTCGAAGATGCAGGGAGCGGCCGGCTCGCCGGGAAGGGGGAACGCGGAGCGGAGGCCCTCCCGGTCAATGCAGACGAACTCCCCCGGCTCGACGTCCCGAACGAACGTAGCCTCCAGCAGATCGAAGGCGCAGGACTCGGACGCCAGGAGGTACCCGTCCTTGAGGCGGCCGAGCGAGAGGGGGCGGAACCCCCGGGGGTCCCGTATCCCCAGGAGCTGGTGCTCGTTCATCAGGACCAGGGAGTAGGCGCCCCGGACCTGGCGGAGGGCCTCGACCG
>JAKEHP010000603.1 GCA_022614955.1 Candidatus Methylomirabilota bacterium | reverse complement strand
GTGTTACATGGGCCATGAATCGGCTAAATCGTGACCTTCCGGGAACTCGGACAAATCCTCACAGTGTCCGGGGGGGTATCGCCTCAGGCGTCTTGCTGGGCGGGTGGGGTAAATCGGCTAAGTCTGATGCTTTCTCCCGTGTCCGTCCTCCCCCACCCTCAGGGGAGGGAGTGGAGCACTCCTCCCACGGGAGCGCTGTCCTGACTCAATAACCTTGTGAGCCAAAGGCTTGCGTGATGTCTCGGCGATGTGTGTGAGGCGGTGTCCGGCCGCAACCCGGCTCGGAGGCCCCGGGGGGTGCCCCTGGCTCGCTCAAACTGTAGGTGGTTCCTGTGCGATGTAGGGGAAAGCCTGCGGTGTGAAGACGTGTGTGAGGTCCGAGAACCCACACTCGCTCAGGAGCGGAACTGATCCGGGTCGATCCCGTGCTTCTTCATCAGGTCGTAAAAGTCGGCGCGGTCCTTGCCCGCCAGGCGTGCGGCCGCCGCCACCTTCCCGCCCGCCAGGCGCAGGGTCTGAATCACGTAGGCGCGCTCGAAGTCCGCCTTGGCCTTCTTGAAGGTCGGGTAGGCGGCGCCGGCTCCGGGGGGGGCCGCCAGGGGGAGCGCCTCCTCGTCCACCACCTCTCCACGGCTCATCACCATGGCCTGCTTGACGCGATTTTCCAGCTCGCGCACGTTGCCGGGCCAGGAGTAGGCCCGCATCCTGTCGAGGGCTCGCGGCGTAAACGTCTGGATCCCGCGCCCCAGCTCGCGGCTGAACTGGCGCACGAAATGATCCACCAGGAGCGGCAGGTCGTCCAGCCGCTCGCGCAGGGGCGGGATGTGTACCGGCAGGACGCTGATACGGTGGAACAGGTCCTCCCGGAAGCGCTTCTCCTCCATCTCTCTCTTGAGGTCTTTGTTCGTGGCGGCGATGAGGCGCACGTCCACCTGGCGCGAGCGCGTTTCCCCCAACCGGCGCACTTCCATCTCCTGCAGGGCGCGCAGCAGCTTGACCTGGCAGGAGGCGTACAGGTCGCCGATCTCGTCGAAGAACAGCGTACCCCCGTCCGCCTCCTCGAAAACGCCCATCTTGTCGGAGTGGGCGCCCGTGTACGCCCCGCGCACGTGGCCGAAGAGCTCGTCCTCCATCAAGGTTTCCGGGATGGCCCCGCAATTCACGGTGATGAAGGGCCGCGCGGCGCGCGGCCCGGTGTAGTGAATGGCGCGAGCCACCAGCTCCTTGCCGGTGCCGCTCTCGCCCAGGACCAGCACCGGGATCTCGGTGCGCGCCACCACCGCCAGAACCTCGTGCACGCGCGTGATGGCGGGGCTGCTGCCGACGATCAGATCGGATCGGCGCCGTCCCGGCGGGGCCTCCGCGTGCCGCGCCGTGCCCCCCTCTCCGCCTTGTGTCCGGGGGTCCGCGGTTTGCGGGGCAGGCGGGGGGGCGACCTGGGTCGAGCGGCTCATGCGACTTGTCCGGGGCGCGCGCTGGGGGCCGCGCGGGCCGCTGCCAATATAGGTAGCGGCGAGGCGT
>JAKEHP010000602.1 GCA_022614955.1 Candidatus Methylomirabilota bacterium | reverse complement strand
AGCACCGTCTCGGGCAATAGCGCGGCGGTCCAAGGCGGCGGCCTGTACAACTACGGCACCGCGATCCTGGCTCGCACACTGATCTCGGGCAACACCGCCCCCACCGCGCCGGAGATTTTTAGCGACGGGACCACCACCGCCGACAACTTCAATCTGTTCGGCCACAGTGGGGCGTCCGGAGTGCTGGGCTTCACCCCAGGGGCGACCGATATCGTGCCGAACGAGATCCCCACCGCAACGCTGGCGCTCACCCTGGCCAGTAACGGTGGCCCCACCCAGACCCACGCCCTGGTGGCCGCCAGCCCGGCCATCGATGCGGTGACGGATGGTAGTTGTCCGCCACCGCATGACCAACGCGGGGTGACGAGGCCCCAGGATGGGGACGGCGATACTGTCGCCGACTGCGACATCGGCGCGTTTGAGCTGGAGGCCCCCTCATCCCCCCGCCTGATCTACGGGGTGCAGGACACCGGCGCCTCGAAATCGCAGGTCCTCACCGTCGAGGAAGACACCCTGACTGTCGCCGCCCTGGGCGCGCTCCAGGCCGGCCGGGACATCTCGGGCCTGGACCTGCATCCGACCACCCACACCCTCTACGGCTCGGCGGGCTCGAAAAACAGCTTCGCCCAAAAGGGCTTCCTGTTCACCGTCGACAAGGGCACCGGGGCGTTGACTCCCGTGGGCCCGACCGGGTTTAACTCTGTTGAGGCGCTGTCCTTCCGCCCGACCGACGGGAGCCTGTGGGGTTGGGCCGAGCGCAAGGGGCTGGTGACCATCGATCTCTCCACCGGGGCCGCCACCCGGGTGCTGAAATCCTCCAAGGGCGTGGAAGGCCTAGCCTGGAACAACGCGGGGACGCTCCTCTATGCCTCGGTCGGGCGCAAGCTCTTGGTGTTTAACCCGGCCAGCAACCGCCTGACCCACATCGCCTCCAACCTCCCCGGTCCCGCCGAGGCCTTGGAGATGCGCCCGGACGGGCTCCTGGCGGTGGGCGTGGACGGCTCGACCGCGATCCAGGCCTACGACCCCATCCGCACGCAGCCGGTTCCGGCAGAGGCCATCCCCACGGGTTTTAACGACGTCGAGGGGATCGCCTGGCCCGAGGCGCCCCCACTCCCTTGATGGGTATCCCGTAATCCTATCGGCTGACCCCCTCCCTCCCCTCTCCCTTGCAAGGGAGAGGTGGGGTCAAGCCCTTTTGCGAAGGGGAAAGGTGGACATACACGGCGGATACCGCCCAATGACGCGGCTAAAACAATAAAATATCTGAACCCGGTGGCGCCTCACCGGGTTCTCT
>JAKEHP010000601.1 GCA_022614955.1 Candidatus Methylomirabilota bacterium | reverse complement strand
GGGAGATTGTAATGCATTGTGGCGTTGGCATTTGTGGGGATTGTTATGAAGTTAGTTCTGAGGTCATGCGAGGTTGCGGGGTTCCGGCCGACGGAGCGGGGCCTTGGCATCTCGACCTTCGGGCCTGCCTAGCTGCGGAGGCCCGGGCCGCGGGGGTGGCCCGCCTCACCGTCTCCTCCTGGTGTTCGGCGCATCATCGGTCCCGCTTCTTCAGCCACCGGGCCAGCCGGGGGAGCGACGGGCGGATGGCGGCGTATCTCGGAATCGCTCCCGGAATCGCCCCGCGCAGCCACGCGCCCCAGGTTGACGCACCCCGGGCCTCCCGCTAATATTCCCCCGCTGTCCCGGGGGCGCCTCTACGGGCCAACTGTCGATGTGGGGGAGTTCCCCCACATTTTTTTTCTAGCTGCGCAGATGTCTGCCGACGCGCTCCTCGCTCCCATTCGCGATCACCTCGCCGGCCTCGGCTTCGAGCTGGTGGATCTTCGGCGAACCGGAACGTTGCAGCGACCCATCTTGCAGGTGCGGGTGGACCGCCCGGACAGCCGGCCCGGCCAGGGAGTGACGGCCGACGACTGCGCCGGGATCAGCCGGTCCCTCGAGCGTTTCCTGGAAACCAGGGCGATGGTGGGGCCGCGGTACGTGCTCGAGGTGTCGTCCCCCGGCCTCGACCGTCCGCTGCGGTGGGCCGAGCACTGGCGGCGCTTCGTCGGCGAGCGGGCCCGGGTGCGGGCCGACCGGCTCGGAGGCCGCCGCCAGGTGGAGATCGTCGCGGTCCCCGACGACGGCCACGTGACGCTGCGACAGGAAGACGGGTCGGAGGTGACCCTCGCCCTGGACGAAATCCGCGAGGCCAATCTGGTCGTGGACTGGGGCCGGATCCCGAAGCGCTGACCGTCGGAGCGATCCCACGGGTCGCCTTCCCCACAGGGCACATGGTACGAGGTGGAGACGAATGCCAGGCTCAGCCGAAATGTTGGCCGCCTTCCGTGAGCTGACCACCGCAAAGCAGCTCGAGCGCTCCGATCTCCTGGAGCTGCTCCGCGACGGAATCCAGGCGGCGCTGGTCCGCAAGTTCGGCCCGAACGTCAAGTTCGAGCTCAGCGTGGACGAGATGCAGGGGACCATCCGGGTGGTGCGCCTCCGCCAGGTCATCGAGACCGTGGAAGACCCCAGCTGGCAGATCGCGCTGGAGGAGGCCCGGTATGAGGACCCCGACTTCCAGGTCGGCGACATGCTGGAGGAGGAGGTCCCCTTCGTGGATTTCGGCCGCCTCGCGGTGCAGGCCGCCAAGCAGCGGATCATCCAGCGGGTGCGGGAAGGTGAGCGGGCCCGGATCCGCGAGGAGTTCACCTCGAAGGTGGGAGAGCTCCTCTCCGGCGAGGTGCAACAGATCGAGCGGGGCAAGCTCGTCGTCATGCTCAACAAGTTCCGCGAAGCCGAGGCGATCGTCCCCTACCGGGAGCAGAACCACCGGGAGCACTTCCATCAGGGCGACACCATCCGCGCGGTCCTGAAGCGGCTGGAGGAGACCCCCAAGGGTCCCCGGCTGATCCTGTCCCGGGGCGATC
>JAKEHP010000600.1 GCA_022614955.1 Candidatus Methylomirabilota bacterium | reverse complement strand
GGCGTCTGGGTGCGAAGCCCGGCATGAAAGACGCCGCGGAGCGTGTCTCCGGTGAGCCGCCCCGTGAGCAGGTAGACGAACGATCCGTCGAAGTGGGCCAGAGTGAAGCTGTCGCCCACCGCCTGACCGGCGAAGTGTCCGTAGTCCCCGCTGTTGGAGATGATGGTGCCCTCGAGGCCCTCGGGACCATTCCGCAGCTCGAAGACCCGCGGCGTGGTTCCGAAGTCCAGCAAGTAGCGGGCGTCCCACCGCCCGACCAGGGCGGCTGGCGCGGGGGCTGGGGGCCACTGGCCCCGCGAGGCTCGGAACGGGATCACCCGGGGCCCCCGGTTGCCCACGTTGCGGTAGGCCCCGATCAGCGAGTCGTCCCGGACCGCGGCTGTGATGGTGGCGGCATAGTCCGCCATCTCGAAGACCACGCTGTCACCCGCCCGACGGACGGCGGAGAACGGCTCGCAGCGGCGTCCATTGCAGAGGTCGCCGCGCCAGGTCCCTCCCACCTCGTCCACCCGGAGGCTGAACCGAAGCTCGCCCCCGGCGAGGTCGAGGACTGCCCGCCAGGTCCCGGCCGGCGAGCCCCCTTCCCGCGAGAGCGCCACGAGCAGCAACGTCCCGAGCAGCCTCATTATCGCTCCTGGCTCACCGGCGGCACCTCGAGGCCGCCACCGGCGTAGCGCTCACCGGCGCGCACCGCGGCCCCGATCGTGTTTCCTCGCCATGGGGCGGGGCAGGGGTAGGCCGTGCTGTAGGCGCAGAAGGGATTCCGGGCGCGGTTGAAGTCGAGGCGGTAGCGACCGCCCTCCGGGATCAGCGAGACGAACCGCCCCGCGGGATAGGTGCCCTCGCCGTTGGTCGCGTCGCGAAAGAAGATCTCCAGCTCCGACTCCTCCCCCGGCCCGGGCATCCGCAACACTCTCAGCCGAGCTACTCTCCCACCCACCGGCACCCTCACCGTCCCCGCCTCGGTCGCCTCGACCTCGACACCATCGATGGCCAGTACCCGGACCCGGCCGGGCTTCGCCGGCGCGGCCAGGGGGCCGGTGAATACTGCGGCCCGGTCATAGGGGTAGTGTCCCGGCGTCTTTCCGTCCGGGTGGGGGCCGAAGACGGTGGCGACGCCGCGGCCCGCCGCCCCCGCGATCGTCACGGTATAGGGTCCCAGCCTGGCCGGGCGGCCGCGGGGGAGGACCCGCCGTCCGGCGGGGCCCTCCAGGGTCACCACCCCGCCCCGCTCGCTCAGGCGGTGCTCGGTGACTCCGGCCAACGGCACCTCGGCGTCCGGGGGACCCAGCCGGATTCCCGGTCCGATCGGTTGCAGCGCGATCGCCGCCAGCGGAGAATTCTCCGCGCTGTCGAGCCAGGCGACGTAGTCGGTGCGTTCGCGGAGCACATCGGTGGGAACTTGCCCGGAGAGGTCAGTGGGCGGGTGCGCCAGAAGCCACAACCCGGCCGCGAGCCACAGCCGCACCCGGCCTGGCTCCGGGTACCCTCCTGCCATCGCCCGCCGCCCGCCGCTCACGACTTCTGCTGCAGCGCCCCCACCAGCAGGATCGGCGAGGTGGGCTGGGGCGAGCCGTTCTCCGGCTCGACCGTCACGGCGGCGGCGCTGAGAACGCCGTCGGCGGGCACGACCACTTCCTCGACGTTGGCATGCCCGGTGGGTTCAGGCTTGAACGTGATCGAGGGCACCGGCTTTCCGTCCTTGATGAACCACAGCTGGTAGGCCTGGCCCGGCGGGACCGGCTTGAGCCGGAAGCCGTGCACGATGGCCCGGTTCCTCTCCCGGTCCCAGAAGAGCTGGATCCCCGGATCGGGGTCGCCGCTGGCGCTCAGCTGATACAGCTCGACCCGCGGCTCCATGATCGCGTTGAGGGTGGCCTCGCGCGACAGGAGCTCCTGCTGCACTTGAGTCAGGGCCCGGTCCCGCTCCACCACGGCGGTGCGGAGCTGGTGCAACTCCCGGCGGGAAAGCAGGGCCATCCCCAGCCCGACCACCCCGACCAGCGTCGCCGCGATGGCGAACCACCCTCCCTGGGGCCCCCGGATCGGCCGCGCCGCCGCGGTGGGGAACGGGCGCGACTTCTCGGCGCTGACCCGGGCGAGCACCCGGTC
>JAKEHP010000103.1 GCA_022614955.1 Candidatus Methylomirabilota bacterium | reverse complement strand
GCGGGCAGCAGCAGCGGGTGGCCATCGCCCGGGCGCTCGCCATGAACCCGAAGGTGATGCTCTTTGACGAGCCGACCTCGGCGCTGGACCCCGAGATGGTGGGGGAGGTCCTGGACGTCATGAAGGCCCTGGCCCGGGACGGGATGACGATGATCATCGTCTCCCACGAGATGGGGTTCGCCCGGGAGGCGGCCGACCGGATCTGTTTCATAGACACGGGGCGGATCCTGGAGGAGGGGACCCCCGAGCACTTCTTCCGGAGCCCGATCCACGAGCGGACGAAGCAGTTTCTGAGCAAGATCCTCTGATGGCCCTGGACGTCTCCGCCGCCCTGCGAGCCCTCTCCGCCGACCCCCTGCTCTCCACGCTGGTGGCCGCCGCGACCCGCCGTGGCATGGCCCCCCTCTACCTGGTGGGGGGCTACCTCCGGGACCATCTCCTGGGGCGGGGCGTCAGGGAGCGGGACCTGGACCTCGTCTGTCCGGGGGATCGCCGGGCGCTGGTAGCCGAGTGTCTGGCGGCGCTCGGCGGGACGCTCGTCCCGCTCGACTCGACCACCGTCCGGATAGCCTTCACGCGCGGCACGCACGCCTGGCAGGTGGACGTGGCGGCGCTCCGGGGGGAGGGGATCGAGGCGGACCTGCTCCAGCGGGACTTCACGGTGAACGCCCTGGCCCTGGACCTGACGGGGGACCGGGCGGGGAAGCTCATTGATGTCACCGGGGGAGTGGCGGACCTCGAGGCCCGGCGGATCCGGGTCCCGTCGTCCGCGGTCCTGCGGGAGGACCCGCTCCGGTGCCTGCGGGCGGTCCGGATGGCGTCCCAGCTCGGTTTCAGGGTCGAGCCGGCGACGGCGGCGGCCATCCGGAGCGCAGCCAGCGGGCTGGCGGCCGTCTCGGCCGAGCGGATCCGGGACGAGCTCTTCAAGATCCTGGACGCCGCCCGCCCGACACCCCACCTCGCGGAGCTGGATGAGCTTGGGGTCCTTCCCGTAATCCTGCCTCCCCTGGCCGCCCTGAAGGGGGTCCCGCAGGGACCGCCGCATCGGCAGGATATCTGGGAGCACACCCTGGAGGTGGCGGCGGGGATCCCCTGGGTCCTGGAGCGCCTGCCGCGGCTCGTGCCCGAGGCCGGGGTGGAAACGGTGGAACGGATGGCCACTCCCGCGGAGGGGACCATCACGCGCCGGAGCCTCCTCGTTTTCGCGGCGCTCCTGCACGATGTGGGCAAGCCCGCCGCGCGCACGGAGGAGGGGGGGCGCATCCGGTTCCTGGGGCACGAGACTCGGGGGGCCGCAGTCGCGGCGGGGCTCTGCGAGGCCCTGCGCCTCGGACGCCAGGCGACAGTCCTCGTCACTGGGGTCGTGGCCCACCATCTGCGTCCAATCCTGCTGGCGGCTGAGCCGAGCATCACGCTCCGGGCGCGCTTCCGCCTCCTTCGGGACCTGGGAGAGGTGGCGGAGGAGGTCCTTCTGCACAGCCTGGCCGATGTCCGGGCGACGGCCGGGGAGGAGGCGGCCTTCCAGCGCCAGGTCGCCTTCGTCCGGGAGACCTTCGCGTTCCGGCAGGACCGGGTGCGGCCGGCGGAGGCCGCCCCGCTCCTCCGGGGGGAGGAGGTGATGGCGGCGCTGGGAATCGCTCCCGGCCCGCTGGTGGGGGACTGTCTGGCCGCGGTCGCGGAGTGGCAGGCGGCGGGGGAGATCCGGAGTCCCGCGGAAGCCGTGGAGCGCCTGCGGGCAGCGTGGCCGGTCCTCCGGCAGTCTCGGGAGGCCTCCTAGTGCTGCATCAAGGCGCCCACTCGGCCCGGCCGCTGTGCCGCGGGTCCTGTCGCCGGCGGGCCCCCTGCGCGCCCGGGCGTCGTCACCCGCTCCGCCCCTTCCGCAATACGTTGCATCGCGCAAGGAGGCGGAGGGGGTCCCACTCCACCCGGCCGCTCGGGGGCCGCGCCCGGCGCCACCCGCGGCTCGGCGGCAATCTGGGGCGCAATGCGTTCTATCTCCACGAGGTCTTGCCCACGCCTGGCCCGGATGGTATAAGGCGGCCAGGCGGGGTGACGCGGACGAGGGTGGGAGGGGCGGTGGAGGAGCGAACCCGGCGGGCCGGGCTGCGGCACATGGTCCTGGGGTTCATTCTCCTATTGCTCTCCCTCTTCACAGTCGCCCTGTGCAGCCTGCCCCGGGAGGGACGGGAACTCGGGAGCCCTGGTGCGGCGCCGCGGTAGGGAAAAGCGGCCTCGCCGCCTCCCTGACGAGCTCCTCGAGCACTACGGCGACCTCTTCGTGACCCTGGGAATCGCGGCGGCCGCCGGGATCAGCTTCGAGCAGTTCCTGGCGGCCCCCGACTATCATCTCGCTCGCGTGACCCCTCCGTCCCCCGCTCCCCGCTCCCGGTGGATGATCCGCCTGCGGCGCGCCCTCTTCTTGCTCCTCGCCCTGAGCCTCGCGGCCTGCGGCGCCGAGCCGGCCGGTGCCGAGGGGGTCGCCCGGGCCTTCGTGGACCGCTACTACGCGGCCGCCGATCCCGAGGCCGCCGCCCGCTACGCCTCGGGCTTGGCCCGGAGGAAGCTGGAGGAGGAGCAGCGGCTGGCGGCCGAGACGGTGGCCGATCCCCGAGCGCGGGAGCGCGAGGTGGAGGCGACGCTGGAGGGGGAACAGGCCCAGGGGGAGGACCGGATCTTTTTCACTTTCCTGGTCACGGTGCGGGTTGGCCCGTTCAGCCTGCGCAAGCGGGTCCTCGTCGCCACCGCGAAGCAGGCAGGGGCGTGGAGCGTGACCAACTACCGGGAGACCGACCTGTGACGGCTGCGCCGGATCCCCGGGCGAAGCCGGTCAGCGCTTCGCGCGTCGTGTTGTCGTATGTCATGAACCCAGCTGACGCCAACCCGCTGGGCTCGGTCCACGGGGGAGTCATCCTGCGGCTCATGGACGAGGCCGGAGGGGTGGCCGCGGCCCGCCACGCCCGCCGGCCCGCGGTGACGGCGGCCATGGACAGCATGACCTTCCGCTCCCCTGTCCCTATCGGCTGCCTGGTCATCTTCAAGGCCTCCGTCAACTATGTCGGGAATACCTCGATGGAGGTGGGGGTGCGGGTGGAGACGGAGAATCTCCTGACCGGGGAGATCCGCCACACCGCCTCAGCCTACCTGGTGTACGTCGCCCTGGATGAGGAGGGAAAACCCGCCCCGGTGCCGCGCCTCATCCCCGAGACCGAGAAGGACCGGCGGCGGATGGCAGCCGCGGAGGCCCGAATGGCGGCGCGGCTGAGGCAGCGGAAGGCGTGAGACCCCTTGCAGCCCCGCCGCGACTGTGCTACAAGAAACCGCGCGCGGGTATCGTCCAATGGCAGGGCGAAGGCTTCCCAAGCCTTAGATGCGGGTTCGATTCCCGCTACCCGCTCCAGAATCTCCGGTCTGGGTCACGGCTCCCCGTGACCCATTTTTGTTGGATGACGCCCGATACCGGGGGGAGGGACACGCCCGCGAGCTGCTGTGCTATACTGGACCGACGCGGCAGAGCTATGAATGTTTCATACTCGCGGGGAGGGCCTCATGCGTCGCATACTCATTGCGGGGATCTTCGTGGGTGTCCTGGCCGGATGCGTGATCGTCCCGGGGGGGCCGCCGCCGGGCCACGGTGGTGTTCCGCCGGGTCACGGGGGCATCCCGCCCGGCCAGGCGAAGAAAATTGGCCCGCCGGTCCTGGTGGCGGCGCCCCGGCTGGTGCTGATCCCGGACACGAATGTCTACGTCGCCACCGGGATTGACCACGATGTCTTCGTCGTGGGCGGGGTGTACTACTTTTTCCATGAGGGGTTCTGGTACAGCGGGCCGAATCACCGGGGCCCCTGGCGGGGCGTGGACGGGAAGGATCTGCCGCCGGGCCTGCAGAAGGGCTCGCCAGGGCAGCTCAAGCAGAAGCTCCCGCCCGGCCTCAGGAAGGGGTAGGGGACCCATGGCCCAGGGGGTCATCCGGAAGCGCGGGTCAGGAACGGTCCTGGGGACTTGGCGGGCTGATGCCCGCTCCCTCTCCATACACACGGAGGATCCGGGCCTGCGGGTCGCGGCGGACCGGATCCTGAGCACG
>JAKEHP010000599.1 GCA_022614955.1 Candidatus Methylomirabilota bacterium | reverse complement strand
ACCACCGGCTTGCCGAACTTCTCCCCGAGCTTCATCGCCCGGAGCGCCTTCCGGTATCCCTCGGGGTGGGCCATGGCGAAGTTGCGCGCGATCTTCTCCTTCGTGTCCCGCCCCTTCTGCTGCCCCACGACCATGACCGCGATGCCGTTCAGGCGGGCCAGGCCCGCGATCATCGCTTTGTCATCGGCGAAGCCCCGGTCCCCGTGGATCTCCACGAAGTCGGTCATGAAGGCCTTGATGTAGTCCATCGTGAAGGGGCGGTTGGGGTGGCGGGCGATCTGGCAGCGCTGCCAGGGGGTGAGCTTGGCCAGGGATTCGGCCTGGAGCTTGGCGATCTTCTTCTCCAGCTTCCGGATCTCGTCGGAGAAGTCCACCTTCTCCCCGGTGGACATCTCCTGCAGCTCCTTGAGCTTCGCCTCCAGTTCCAGGATGGGGCGCTCGAAGTCAAGGGCGAACATGGCCACCTCCTTCAGTAGAGGACAAGGACGGTGCCGCGGCCGAGGAGCGCCTCGGCCGCCGCCACGAAGGTCTCCCCCACCGCGACGGCGCACCCCGCGTCCGCCTCCAGGAGCGCCGGGCCTCCCGGCACCTCCAGGGCCAACGTGATGGGCGCGGGGCCGGGATGCTGGGCCACCAGCTCGCGCAGGCGCTGGAGCGCCCCCGGCGTGGCGGCGGGCCCGGCCACGGTGAGGCGGACGGCGCGCGGGGCCTTCCCCCGGAGCTTGTCGAGCGGCTCCACGTCGCTGAGGAGCAGCTTGGCCGAATCCTCCGTGATGTCCACCTGCCCGGTCACCAGCACGGCGGCGTCCTTGACCAAGTGGAGCATCTTGGCCCGGTACAGGTCCGGGAAGGCCACGGTCTCCACGGAGCCGGTCTGGTCCTCCAGGGTCACGAAGGCCATCCGGTCCCCGTTCTTGGTCGAGATTTCCTTCACGGCGCTCACGATGCCGCAGACCCGGACGGTCTCCTTGTCCCGCAACCCCGGCAGGGCGTCAATCCGGGCCACGTTTAGCCGCCGCGTCACGGCCTCGTACTCGGCCAGCGGGTGGCCCGTGATGTAGAAGCCGAGTGTCTCCCGTT
>JAKEHP010000598.1 GCA_022614955.1 Candidatus Methylomirabilota bacterium | reverse complement strand
GCCCCGGAGTCGCCGCTCCCCGCCGCCTCGGCAGGGTGCCCCATGTATAGCGCGGAAGGCTCACGGGGGTCAACTCTCGCTCCGGCACGTTAGCCGCCCTTGACCCCCCCGGGGGCGCGTGGTAGAAGAGGCGCGCCTCCGGAGGGTCCGTGCCAGAACCCAAACTCAACCTCCCCATCACCGGCATCGCCTCCTTCTGCAAGGCTCCCATCTGCCTCGACCCCGCGACCCTGGAAGCCGACGTGGCCATCCTGGGTGTCCCCTGGGACGAGGGGACGGGCTTCCGGCCCGGCGCCCGCTTCGGCCCGCGGGGCATCCGGGAGTACTCGGTCCGGTACGCCTTCGGGGAGCGGGGGCTCACCGTGGGGGGGTACTGGGACGTGGAGACGCGGCGGCGCTACCTGGAGAAGATCCGGCTCGCCGACTGCGGCGACGTGGATATCATCTATACCGACTGGCAGCGGACCTTCGCCAACATCACCGCTGCCGTCCGGGCCCTGCTCGCCCGGGGCGCCTTCCCGGTGGTCCTGGGGGGGGACCACTCCATCACGTTCCCCGTCGTCCAGGCCTACGCCGAGCAGGGCCCCCTCGGGCTCCTGCACGTTGACGCCCACCTCGACTACAGTGACGATTTCCTGGGCGTCCGGATCGCCAGCGGGAACCCCATCAAGCGGATCTCGGAACTGCCCTTCGTCACCCGCATCACCCAGGTGGGCATCCGGGGCATCCGGACCCGCCAGGACGCCTTCGAGGATTCGCTCCGCCGCGGAAACCTCATCGTGACCGCGCGGGAGCTGCACGAGCGCGGGGTGCCGGCGATCCTGGAGCGCATCCCCCGCCTCGACCGCTATTACGTCACCGTGGACATTGACGCGCTGGACCCCGGGATCGCCCCCGGCACCTCCTCCCCCGAGCCGGACGGCCTGACCTACCGGCAGCTCCGGGACCTCCTCCGGGGCATGGCAGGGAAGGGGCGCATCCTCGGGATGGACCTCGTCGAGACCAACCCCTTCCTGGACCCCATCGGCCTCACCCAGTCCCTCGCCGCCAGCACCATCCTCGAGTTCCTCGCCGCCATCTTCGGCTAGCCTCGCTCGCGGCCGTGGCGGGCCTCGCGGCTGCCCCCGGAGGCAGCGCCTACGCGCCCTGCCACGCTCCTCCCACGGCGATCGCGGTCGTGCGCGCGGCCACATGCCGAGACGGATCTGGCGAACGGGGACGGTGGCCGGCTGAACCAGAGCGGAGGCGGGCGGCTAGCGGTGGTCTTGGGCGAGAAAGGCCACTACGTCCCGCACGATGCTCGGGTCCTCGTGGTAGCCGTTGTGGGAGGCGCAGGTCAGGAGCGTCTGAAGGGAGGGGGCGGCAGGCAGCTCAGCGCTGGGCTTGGTGACTACCCCATCCCCGGGGTCGTAGGTCCGGTCGTAGAAGGGGTCATCCCGGTCGTCCCGCCCCACGAACCGGAGCCCCTCCGGGGTGAGGACGGCCCGCGCGAAGGTCGGGCGGCAGGCGCTATGGACGTTCAGCCGGGGCGTCTTTGCCTCGGCGGGGTGCAGCCCGTCCAGGCTGCGCTGGAACGCCCCCGCCCGCTCGAGCATCACCCCGAGAAACGCCCGACGCGCCGGGTCGGACCAGTCGGTGAAGATCCAGCGCCGCTCCGTCCAGGTCCGCGGCGTGTACAGGGGGACATCCCGCACCCTTCCCCCCCCGGCCTCGACCAGCAGCGGCACCGTCCCGTCGGGTAACCCGCGGGGCAAGAGCTGCCAGGCGGAGGGCATGGAGAAGACCGGCTCCCGCAGCGTGACCGGGACGACCCGCCAGAGGGTGAAGTCGCTCACCAAGGTCCGGAACGCGAGGGCCGATCCCCGGTGGGGGACGCCCAGGAAAACCGCACCCGCCACCGCCTCCGCCCCCGGCCGGTTGATCCGGGCGTGGTGGTCGTCGCTGCCGATCGGGCAGTCCCGCCCCCGGAGGACATCCCGCCCGCCGTACCGGATGTAGTAGCGGATGACGATGCCCCCCATGCTGTGCCCCACCAGGAGGACCTTCCGCGCTCCCGTGGCAGCCCGGACGCTCTCCACCACATCCGCCAAGAGGCATGCGGTCTCCACGTTATCCCGTCGCCAGTCGTAGTACCAGACGTAGAGGTTGCCCGGGTGCGTCCGGTCGGCCCGGACCGCCTCGGCGTTCTCGG
>JAKEHP010000597.1 GCA_022614955.1 Candidatus Methylomirabilota bacterium | reverse complement strand
TTGCCGAGCAGCAGCGCCTGGGGCGCTGGCTGGCGCAGGAGCGGGCGGAGGAGTTGTATGGGGAGACGCGGCGGCTGGTGGAGGAAGCGGGGCGGCAAGAGGACAGAAGACAGGGGACAGAGGACAGCGAAGCAATCCAAAATCCAAAATCCAAAATCCAAAATGAGAACAGCCAGGACTTGAAGCGGCTGTCGCTGCGGTTGCAGGCGGTGAAGGCGGCGCAGCGGGCGGCGCGGGAGGCGTATGAGATCAGTCAGGATCCGCCGCCGCCGGAGGTGGACCCGGTGACCGACGACCGGCTGGCGCTGAACGAGGTGCTCCGGATCTTGACGAAGCTGCGGGGGGCCGCGGAGGAGGCGGGGCTGGTGTCGCGGTCGCCGAACGTCGGGCAAACGGTCGAGAGCGTGGTGAAAGTGACGCTGGGCCAGTGGCCGGGCATCGATAGCGTCCAGAAAGGGCCGGGCACGCCGCGGTGGGAGATCGCCGCCGGCCTGGTGAAGATGCACGGCGAGCGGGTGGAGAAGCAGTTTCGGGCGGAGTACGGCGAGGGGAAAGAGGACAGAGGACAGAAGACAGAGGACAGGAAACAGGCGAACCCCGAACCCCAAGTCCCGAACCCCGAGCCCCGAGTCCCGAACCCCGAACCCCAAGCCCCCGAGCTTCCCCTCGATCCGGCGATTGAGGCTTCGACGGCATGCTATCAACAGTTGATCGCCAGTGGACTGGATCACACGTCCGCAGGGGAGGCGGCGGAGCGGGTGTACCAGGAGCAAAAAGCGCAACAGCGCAACATCCAAAACCGGGAGAGTTGCGCGAACGCGGCTGCTGCGGGCGGCGTCGCAAGTGCTGGCGGCTATGAGACTTACGGCGAGTCGTCTGCTGCCGCCCCGCCGCAGCGGCGCGGGGAAGTTGCGCCCGAAAAAAGTGAAAAGTTGCGCGCGGGCGACGAGTCGCGAGGCGCGAGCCTCGAAGCAAGAGGCGGGGCGCGCGAATACCCGGAACGGGTGAACGACGGCTATGCGGACGACCCGCTGGGGCAGCTTTACCGCCGTCTGGAACAGCGCAACCGCCACCGCCCCCTCCCGCCGCTGCGGTATTAGGGACAGGGGACAGGGGCGGACGGACCAGGAGGTCCATCCTACGATCCTCGGGCGGACGGACCTGGAGGTCCATCCTACGATCCTCGGGCGGACGGACCTGGAGGTCCGTCCTACGGTATCTACGGTATCCTACGGT
>JAKEHP010000596.1 GCA_022614955.1 Candidatus Methylomirabilota bacterium | reverse complement strand
GGTGGAGGGGGATCGGGTAGTAGATCATGCTGCGGATCCCTGCGGCGTTCAGGGCCTCGTGGAGGCGGTCCCGCTCCGGGGCCCGGACCGTGTACTGGTGGTAGACGTGGCGGCAGCCGGCCGGCTCAACCGGCGGGGTGAGGGGCGTGCCGGCGAGCCGGGCCGTGTAGGCGGCCGCGATCTGGCGCCGCCGCTCGGTCCAGCGGTCCAGGTGCCGGAGCTTGACCCGGAGGATCGCCGCCTGCAACTCATCCAGGCGACTGTTAAACCCGACCTCCCCGTGCTGGTAGCGGCCCTCGGTGCCGTGGTTGCGCAGCCGCCGGATGCGGGCAGCCAGCGCGGTGTCGTTGGTCACCACCATGCCGGCATCCCCGTAAGCCCCCAGGTTCTTGGTCGGGTAGAAGCTCAGGCACCCGGCGAGGCCGGCTGAGCCGGCCCGCCGGCCGCCCCGCTCCGCGCCGATGGCCTGGGCCGCATCCTCGATGAGGGCCAAGCCGTGGCGCGCCACCAGGGCCCCGAGGGCCTCCAGGTCCGCCGGCAGGCCGTAGAGGTGCACCGGCAGGAGCGCCCGCGTCCGGGGGGTGACGGCCTCCTCCGCCCGCTTCGGGTCCAGGGTGAACGTCCGCGGGTCCACGTCGCAGAAGACCGGGATCGCCCCCAGGTAGCTCACCGCCTCGGCTGTGGCGATGAAGGTGAATGCCGGAAGGATGACCTCGTCCCCGGGACCAATGCCCGCCGCCCGTAACGTCAGGTGCAGCGCGTCTGTCCCGGAGGCGAGCGCCACGCCGTACCGGCAACCGCAGTACGCGGCCAGCTCGGGCTCCAGCGCCTCCCCCTCCGCCCCGAGGACAAATGACCCGCTGGCAAGGACGCGAGCGACGGCCGCATCTATTTCGCCCCGGATCTCCTCGTATTCGGCCTTGAGGTCCAGGGGGGGGATCGTGGTGTGTGCGGTCATGCTTTTGCCTTTAGTGGCAAGGTTTTAAGTTGTGCAAGACCCTTGCCAAACCCCAGCGGGACGGGGCCGGGGTTCACCGGATCGCCTCCGGGTCTTTCTCCCGTGCGTTTCAGGCGGCAACGTAACAGGAAAATCCCATCGGGACAAGGAGTTACCGTGGGGAGGGGGATCCGAGGGCGGCCACGAGGGCCTCGGCGAGGGCGGGGATGGTGTGGGCGGCCGGGAGAATGTCTGGGATGAGC
>JAKEHP010000595.1 GCA_022614955.1 Candidatus Methylomirabilota bacterium | reverse complement strand
GGACAGTTCTTCCAAATGTGGTACTCCCACGCGGCTACCGCCGCTTCGATGGTCTTACCACCCGCCGTCAGCAGCGCCGGCAGAACGTTGTCGATGTACTCGCGGAGGGTCTCGCCGGTGTCGAGACGGACCGTTTCGGCGTTCTTGGCGCCCCCGAGGTTGGCGCCCCCGAGGTCGGCGCCCCCGAGGTTGGCGCCCCGGAGGTCGGCGCCCCGGAGGTTGGCGCCCCGGAGGTTGGCGTCCTGCGACACCGCGAACTCCACCGCGAGCTTGAGCGAGCCGACCTCGACGGCGAAGAGGAGGCCACCGGTGTACCAGGAGCGGATTTCGATACCAGCCATGGCCATGGCCTCCTGTGTCAGGCAGGGCGGGGCGCGATCCGGGTGCCCCCGTCCGAGGCGCCAGAACTGGCCGCCTCGCGGGGTCCGGACAGGCTACGCGGAAGGACATGGGTCTTGTCCAGAAACCGCATGATGACAGCGGCGGTCATGGGCACCCCGCCCCCAGGCCCGATTCAGGCATGGGCACCAGCAGATTCCTTGCGTAGACTCAGAGATCTACGGGCCTGACGGGCCATTTCGAGTGCGGCAGGATTACCGGGCCGGGATGGTCCCCGCCGAACACCCCACCGGAACCGGTTGAGAGGGATGGTGTAGAACCGACCCGAGACCGCCCCGTGGCACCGGGTTTCCCGGGTCGCCAGAATGCCGAGGCGGGCCAGCTTCCGCCAGGTCACCGGGTCGGCCGACCAGAGATGGACGGTGGGATCCTCCCGGTCCCACCGGATCGTGGTCTCCTGCTCCGCCCGGGTCAGGTGATAGTGGGCCATCAGGCGGCCCGCTTCCGGGGTCGGCGGTTCCAGGTCATCCGGCGGCAGGCTGGGTTTCCGCACCGCTTGGGCCAGCCGTCCGTTTTGGGGGCCCAGCGGGCCCCACAGATCCGACACCGGAACCGTCGAGGGCGGTAAGTCGGCATGTGCACCTTGTACAAGTCGGCCGGCACCCGTGTCAAGCAGAAACTTTCAGCACTGGCAAAACCAGCCACTTGACACCGGTACGACGCGCCTTGTACGGTGACCCAGTAGTGAAACCACATGAGGGGGGCGCCCCATGAGTCCCAAGCAGTCCTGGTATGCGTGGATCGAGACCATCGTCGCGCGATTCGACAGTGCCCGGGCGTGCGCGGTTTACTTGGGGATCGACGAGTCCAAGCTTTCCAGGTGGCGTCGCATGCCGCTGACGGAGCCCACCACTACCGACATGGAGTCACTGGCCGAACGGACGAAGACTCCCCTGACCGAGATCCTCCTGATGGTCTGGGCGGCCGTGAAGGAGCGGGACGGGCTCCGAACGCGCCCTACGATGGGGGCGGCCCCGCTCGCCGTCCCCTCGCCAAAGTCCGCCGCCGTCCCCCAGCCCTTGCGGGCAAGACGGCGTAAGGGGCGCGCGGTAGGCGGGCTC
>JAKEHP010000594.1 GCA_022614955.1 Candidatus Methylomirabilota bacterium | reverse complement strand
GCCGTCGCCTTCAAACTCAAGGTCTCGGCGCCGTCCGTCACGGGCATGGTCAAGAAGCTGGCCGAGATGAAGCTACTCCGTCACACCCGCTACCAGGGGGTTGAGCTGACGGCGGCGGGCGAGAAGATTGCCCTGGAGGTGATCCGCCACCACCGCCTGCTGGAGCTCTACTTGAAGGAGGCGCTGGGCTACTCCTGGGACATGGTTCACGATGAGGCGGAGAAGCTGGAGCACGTGATCTCCGAGGAGTTCGAGGACCGGATCGCGAAGGCGCTCGGCTGGCCCGAGGCGGACCCGCACGGGCATCCCATCCCGACGAAGGAAGGGGTGATCCCGCGGGTCGCCGTTCGGGAGTTGCTGGAGGTGGAGGCCGGGCAGTCCGCGACCGTCCGCCAGGTGAGCGACCGGGACCCCGGGATGCTCCGATACCTGGGCAGCCTCGGGTTCTTCCCTGGGGCCACGGTCCAGGTCCTGGCGAAGGCTCCCTTTGAGGGACCCCTGCGGGTCCGGGTGGGGGAGGTGGAACATGCGGTCGGGCGCGAGTTGGCGAGGCACATCTTCGTGAGCGCGGGGGCGGCCGGCGAGGCGCGACCTGGGCGAACGGAGCTCACGCGAGGGGATGCATGAAGCGCGCATGGAACCTGATCATGAAGCCGCTCTCCCGGCGGGGTTTCCTCTTCGGAGCCGGCGCCGGATCGCTGGGCCTGCTGGGGCGCCGACTGGTGCGGCGGGCAGAGCGGGTCCCATCCCTGCTCACCCCGGCGGAGGCCGAGGCGGCGGTGGGTGGGGCGCAAGGGGCTCATTACGACGCGGCCCACGGGGCCGCCGGGCCCGCCGGTCGGGTCGTGAGCCCCTGGCCCTCGGGCAAGGGCATGGACCCGATGAAGTTCCTGACCACCTTTGACACCGGGACCGTCACGCGACTGCCCAACGGGAAGATCCAGCGGGAGTACCGGTTAGTAGCCCTGGACGGGGACGTCGAGGTGGCCCCGGGCGTCCGGTTCCCCGCCTGGACCTACAACGGCACGGTCCCGGGCCCGACCCTCCGCTGCACCGTGGGAGACCTGCTCAAGGTCCACTTCCTGAACGAGGGGAGCCATCCCCACACCATCCACTTCCACGGCATCCACCCGGCCAACATGGACGGCGTGTTCGAGCAGGTCCCGCCCGGGGGCCAGTTCACCTATGAGTTCCCGGCCGACCCCTTCGGCATGTTCCTGTACCACTGCCACACCATGCCCCTGAAGAAGCACATCCACAAGGGGCTCT
>JAKEHP010000593.1 GCA_022614955.1 Candidatus Methylomirabilota bacterium | reverse complement strand
CAGGAGTTCCGGATTTGCGGGCACTCCTCGACGGGCTTCGGGTCCACTTACGCTTCCGCCTCCACCGAGTCCGTGAGCAGCTCCCTGTCGGTCTCCTCGCGCGTCACCGGGGCCGGCCGGCTGAGCTATTTCCTCCCGACTGCCCCCCCCGGCCAGCGGGTGGCGAGTGCCACGCTCCGCGTCTTCGTGCAGGGGATCGGGGAGTTCGCCCAGATCCGGCTCAGCGGCAAGGCCCCCGCCACCACCGAGGTGGTGCGCTGTGTGGACGCGTTTCCCGGGCTGTTCTGCCAGTTCTGGATGACCTGGGACTTCACGGCGGAGGCGCAGGCGGCGGCCGCGCAGGGGGGCGGGCTGCTCGAGCTCATCCCGGGCCCCATCGAGCCCGTTACGTCCCCCATCTTCCAGGCCAGCACCGCTGTCTGGGGCTTTCGCTCGGAAGTGGACTATCCCTGGCGGCATGGCGGTCCCGACAATGCCCTGACGGTAACCTTCACGGCGGCCTGCCCCAAGACGCTGGAGGTCACGGTGACGCCCGAGGCCGTCCTTCCGCTCATTCCTCCCGGGAATACGATCCCCCCTGCCATCAGGAACATCCAATCCAAGGCGACCGTCACCGCCCTGGTGAAGACCTGCCCCGCCCAGACCGAGAGTCCGCCGGCGCCCGTCGAGGTGAGCTTCGAGGTGCGACCCGCAGCGCCTGGCAGCCCCGAGGCCGGCGGGCATGCCCCTGGCCACATTGAGCCGCGCCCGCTCACGGCCTTTGGGAGCTTCGAGCGACCGAATGGTCCGAAGGACACGACATGCCCGGTGACGACCTTCGATGCCGAAGGGATGGGCTCCTGCACTGTGACCTATCACTCTTCCGAGGTGAGTGGGGCGGAGACGATCGTCGCCAAAGCCGCCGGCTTCCCCAACGCTGAGGCCAAGGTCACCGTACAGGTCCCCGGCCTCGTGAACCTGGGTGGGATTCAAACGAACTTCTGGCGCTTGACCGGCCAGACCACCACGCACCCTGACAACCACTGGGGGACACCCGACACCGTGACGAACATCCAGCTCGTGGCGCTGGATTCTTTTGAAATCTTCGCGGCCACCCTCGGCATCAACGACCTGAGCCTCCGCCAGGGCGGGATGTTTGATATCTGCGGCACATGGAATCCCGCCGACACGTGTCCGCCCCTGACCGTCGGCCCCCGAGGAGGACACCACTGGCATCGCACGGGCACGAGCGTGGACATTGACCGGACGGCCTGCGTGGATCCCGAACTTCAGGGTGGGTGCGGGAGAGGTACCATAAGCGTTCCTAGGAGATTTATTGGGGAGAGATGTGACCTTCAGGGTCAAGGTTGGTTATAAATCGGACCCGGTTTCTTTGGACACTGGTTTGACTAAT
>JAKEHP010000592.1 GCA_022614955.1 Candidatus Methylomirabilota bacterium | reverse complement strand
TGTCATATAGCAGTTGATGCGTTACCCGCTTCATAGAGCTGGCTTGTAGCAAATGATCCGTTACCCGGGCAGCTCGTACGAGAGCTCGTGCACTGGCGTGCCATCCAGCGAGACCACCAGCCGCTTCGCGTCGGTCCTGATGGTGGCGACCACGTAGTGATAGACGAGCCCGCGAGGCACCCGGAGGCGCTCGCCGAAGACGTCCAGGACCCGGTCGCTCCGGATGAAGCGGACGAGGTGGACACGCCCGGGGTAGACCGGGAGCCGGTGCCGCGGGGCGGTGAAGCCGGCGGGCAACGCCCGCTGCGCCAGGGTCCGCGCCACGGTAGCCGGCGTCCGGCCCTGGAGCACCGAGTACCGATGCTGGGTGTTGTGGAAGGCCTCGAAGGCCGCCGATTCCCGGCCGAGGTGCCGGTAGTCCCGGAAGGTCTGCGCCCGGAAGAACTTCTTGTCGTAGAGGTCCTGGAACCGCTCGATCGCCCCGTTGCGCCAGGGTTCCCGGAGGGGGATGAACACGGGCTCCACCCCGAGCTGGAGGCAGAGGCGGATGACCTGGCCGAGCGCCCGGGGGTACCGGGGGCTCCCGAAGAAGGACCACTTGTTGTCCAGCTGGAGGAGATCCGGGACCCCCAGGATGTGCCAGGCGGCGACGAGGGCGGCCCCCATCGCCTCGTCCCGCTGGGTCCCGGTCGGGGTGAGCTTCACCCGGTGGGTCGGGAGATCCATCACGTGCAGGGAGTAGAACCGGGTCCCCCCCTGGAGATAGCGGGGCCCGACGAGGTCGGCCTGGTGCAGGCGCCGCTGGCCCCCGCCCGTCAGATCGGGGTAGGGAACCCCTTTCGGGATGTACGGGCCCCGGCGCTGGATGCAGCCGGCGTGCTTCAGGAGCCGGTTGATGGTCCAGAAGCCGGGCAGCGGCCTCACCCCCCGGCGGTGGAGTTCCCACTGGATGGCCCCAGCGCCCACCTGGGCGTAGCGGGTGGCCTCCAGGTGCTTCCGGATGGCGACGACCTGCCGGGCGATCACGGCCGGCGTCTGCCGCGGGGGCCGCGCCGGGCGGTGCGAGCGGTCGCGGAACCAGGTGGAGATGCCCTCCCGGTACCGGTGCAGCCACCGGAAGAACCAGGGCTTGCTCCGTCCCAGCGCCCGGTAGATGGTGACCGGCGCCTCGCCCCCGAGGAACCGCTGGACCGCCTCCTGCCGCTCCTGCTCCCGGTCTCGCCCCATGCTCGCGCCCTCCCTGGTGGAGGGTCGAGTCTACCGGGCGCCCGGGACCCCGAGAGGCCAGGAGCATGGGCAAGTCTGTTCCAGCGGTTGGGTAACGCATCATCGGCTACAAATCGGGTAACGAATCATCTGCTATATGACA
>JAKEHP010000102.1 GCA_022614955.1 Candidatus Methylomirabilota bacterium | reverse complement strand
TCATGACCGGCGCGCCGCTGCCGGCCGGCGCCGATGCCGTTGTCCGGGGCTCCTCCTCGGCGAGCCGGTCGCGCCCGGGAGCCACCTCCGGCGCCGGGGCCAGGAATTTCGCCCTGGCGCCGTTTGCTTTCCTGGCCAGCGCCACCCGCGTAGCCGCTTTCGAGAGGACGGGATGACCGGGGCAGTACTGGCCGGGGGGAAATCCTCCCGGATGGGGACGAACAAGGCGCTCCTCGCCTTCGGCGGGAAGCGCCTCATCGAGCGGATCGTCGAGGCCCTGCGGGACCTGTTCGCGGAAGTGCTGGTGATCGGGGAGACGCCGGGGCCCTACGACGACCTGAGGGTCCGGGTGGTCGCGGATCTCATCCCGGATAAGGGCTCGCTGGGGGGCATCTACACGGCGGTGGCCGCGGCCTCCCGTCCGCACGCCTTCGTGATGGCCTGCGACATGCCGTTCTTCAACGCTCCCCTCGTCCGTCACATGCAGGTCCTGGCGGCGGGGGCGGACATCGTCATCCCCCGCTCGGTCGAGGGGCTACAGCCCCTGCACGCGATCTACGGGAAGGCGTGCCTCCCCCATATGGAGGAGGCGATCCGGTCGGGCGATTTCAAGATCACGCGCTTCTTCCCGAGGGTCCGGGTCCGGGAGGTGGGCCCGGAGATCCTGGCGGCCCTCGATCTGGAGGGCCTGGCCTTCCTGAACACCAACACACCGCAGGAGTTTGCCGAGGCCCTCGCCCGGTGGAGCGCGCAGCAGGAGGGCAGATGCGCCGCCTCCTGAGCGCTCCCTGGGTCCTCCCCGTGGCGGGGCCCCCCATCCCGGACGGGGCCCTTCTGGTGGCGGACGGCCGCATCGAGGCCGTGGGTCCCCGCTCCGCCCTCCGGGATGCCGCGGCCGACGCCCCCGAGGACGCCTTCCCGGGGGGCGCCCTTCTCCCCGGCCTGGTGAATGTCCACACCCACCTGGAGCTCTCCGGACTCCGAGGCACGCTGCCGCAGGGGCAGGGCTTTCTCCCCTGGGTGCTGGCGCTGATCGAGCGCAAGCGCAGCCTGGAGGCTCCCTGGTACCTGGCCTCGGTCCAGGAGGGGATCGGGGCGCTGCTCCGGGCCGGGACCACCTGCGTGGGGGAGGTGACCTCGGCCGGGGTGAGTCCGACCCTTCTGCGGGAGAGCGGGCTCCGGGGGGTCATCTACTGGGAGGTCCTGGGTCCGGACCCCGCCACCGCGGCGGCCATCGCGGCGAAGGCGGCGGCTGCCCTGGCCGAGCTGGCCACCCTCCTTCGGGGCTCGCCCCTCATCGTCGGCCTCTCGCCCCACGCCCTCTACAGCACCACGCCGGCCCTGCGGGCCGCGCTGCGGAGGCTGCGGGGTTTCGGGTCCTGGCCGGCCGCCATCCACGCGGCGGAGAGCCGCGAGGAGGTGGACTTCGTCCGGGAAGGCGTCGGCCCCCTCTGGGAGGGGCTGCTCAAGCCCATGGGGATGCCACAACCCAATGCGCACGGGGTCGGCCCGCTGGCGCTCCTGGAGGCGGAGGGGTGGCTGGGTCCCGGGACGGTCGTCATCCACGCGGCCCAGGCGGAGCCCGCCGACGTCGCCCGCCTGGCCCGGACGAAGACCGCCGTGGCCTGCTGCCCCCGGAGCAACGCCGCCCTGGGCGTGGGGCCCCCCCCCCTGTCCACCCTGCACCGTGTGGGGGTCCGGCTCGGGCTGGGGACCGATTCGCTGGCGAGCGTCCCGAGCCTAAGCCTCTGGGACGAACTCCGCGCGGCCTGCGCCCTCTTTCCGGAGCTGCCCGCGCGGGCGTGGCTTCGGATGCTGACGCTGGGGGGAGCAGAGGTGCTGGGGCTCGCGGATCGGATCGGGTCGCTCACGCCGGGGAAAGAAGCCGACTGCATCGCCGTCCGGCTGCCGGAGGGAGAGGACCCGGAGCGGCTCCTCCTGGAGACGGCCTCGGAGGAAGCGGTCTGCTTCGCCATGGTGGGGGGGAGGGTCCTCCTGGATGCCCGGGCCGCGGCGGGGGACCGGCATGGCCGCTGAGCCACTCCGCCTCGGGAAGGTCGGCTACCTGAACTGCGAGCCGATCTACGCCGGCCTGGAGGACGGGAGCACGCCGGCCCGCTGCACCATCGTGGAGGGGACCCCGGCCGTCCTGAACGAGGCCCTGATGGAGGGCAGGCTGGAGGTCTCGGTCATCTCCTCGCTCGCCTACGCGCGGGCGACGGGCGCGCTGCGCCTTCTCCCGAACCTGGCCATCGCCTGCGACGGCCCGGTGGCCAGCGTCCGCTGCTTCAGCCGGGTCCCCTGGCGCGAGCTCACGGGCCGCCGTGTCCTCCTCGCCCCCGCCTCGATGACCTCCGCCTGCCTCCTCCAGGTGCTCCTGCGCCGGCGCTTCGGCGTCGAACCGGAGTACGTCACCGCAGCCGACGGGGAGAACCTGCCCGACGACGTGGCCGCCGGCCTGCTCATCGGCGACCCGGCCCTGCGGGAGGCGGGCCGCGGGCGATTTCCCTTCGACCTGGACCTGGGAGGGGAGTGGAAGGCGTGGACCGGCCTTCCGTTTGTCTTCGCCGTGTGGGCGGTGCGGGAGGAGGTGTGGCAGGACCGGAAGGAGGAAGTCCGGACGCTGCACCGGGCCCTGGCGGCGTCCAAGACCTATGGGCTGGCCCGGGCGGACGCGATCAGCCGGGCGGTCCACGCCCGCGTGGGGATGACGGAGGAGGCCTGCCTGGCCTACTTCCGAAAGCACCTCTCCTTCGACCTCAGCCCCCGCCACCTGGAGGGCCTCCGGGCCTTTTTCGCGCTGCCGGAGGTGGAGGCGCAAGTGGGCCGGAGCGTCCCGCTCCGGTTCATTGACTAGCCGCCCGGCGCGCCGGGCGGCTCGCGGGCGGGCTTTTCCGGCGCCCGCCCCCGCCTCCGCCCGATACGCAGACACGGCTCCGGCGCAGGCGGGCCCCAGCGCCCGCCGCGAGGGTGCGGGGACGCGGCGGTCCTCCCCGTCGGGAGGAAGGGATGATTAGCAAGCGGGCGGAGGAAATCCAGCCGTTTCTGGCCATGGAGGTGCTGGAGCGCGCCACCGCGTTGGAGCGGGAGGGCGCCCACGTCATCCATCTGGAGGTGGGGGAGCCGGACTTCCCCACGCCGGCCTGTATCCAGGAGGCGGCAGCCCGGGCCCTGCGGGACGGCCGGACGAAGTACACCCACAGCCTGGGCCTGCCCGCTCTGCGGGAGGCGATCGCGGAGCTTTTCCTGCACCGCTACGGGGTCACCGTCTCCCCGGATCAGGTCCTGGTCACGACCGGGACCTCGCCGGCCCTTTGGCTCCTCTTCTCGGCCTTGCTCGAGAGTCGGGACGAGGTCATTCTCACGAATCCCCACTACGCCTGCTATCCCAACATCATCCGCTTCGCCGGAGGGGAGCCGGT
>JAKEHP010000591.1 GCA_022614955.1 Candidatus Methylomirabilota bacterium | reverse complement strand
TTGCTGGCACTCCAGGTGCCGCCCCCGTCCGTGCTCTTGAAGAAGCCGCCGAAGCTCGTCCCCGCATAGAGGGTGGTCGGCGTCAGGGGGTCAATCGCCAGGGCCGGGACGGTCGTGGCGGGCAGGCCTCTGTTGACAGCACCCCAGGTGCCGCCCCCGATTGCGCTCTTGAAGATGCCGCCAAATTCCGTCCCCGCATAAAGGGTGGTCGGGGTCAGGGGGTTAATGACCAGGGCCTGCACACTTCCGCCTTCAGGCCCCCGTGGCCGGTCCATTTTCCGACCCCGGCGGAGGCAACGCCCGCCCGCTTAGGAAGCCGAGAACCACGAGGGGGATGAGAAGGGCCTTCCTAGCCATGTCGGACACGCTCCAGACCGAGGCTCGCATAAGCCCGGGGAACGGACTCCCTCACGCGATTCTCCATTGGCTGGTCCTCCCTTTCGCTTCCTCAGAGATGGAACTCGGCTCGAGGCCTCGTGGCAATGGGCTCTCCCCGCGCCTGAGTTACGGACAGCCGACGGTGACAAAGCTGTCCGACCCGTGGATCGGCACTCCGTCAAAGGTCTTCCCGGTGAGGCTCGCCTCGGTGTCCCCGCAGGCGACCCCGGTCGCTCCGGTTCTGAAGTGCAGCAATAGGTCGGTCTTGCCGTCCCCGTTGATGTCTTGAAACTGCCCCTGGCCATCCACCTCGGTCGCGCCCGTCGGGCCGAACCGCACGCTCAAAGGGTCCACCTTGGTCGCAACAAACCGCCGGGTGGTCAGGATGGCGACCGGAATAATCACGCGAGGCGTGGTAGGGTTGATGGCCCCGGGCAGGATATCCACGCTCACCTCGATGATCAGGGGGGTGCTGACAAAGAGAATGGCCCGGCCCTGCTCACTCTTGAAGCCGGGTTCCCCCACCAGCAGGTCGGGGGTGCCATCGCCGTCCACATCCCCGACCGCGGCCACGGCACCGCCAAACCCGAGCGCCAGCGGCCCGGGGCCTGGTGGGATCGTCAGCGTATGCAGCAGGTTGCCATCGGCCCCGCTGAAGACAAAGGCCCGGCCCTGGACCTGGACGGGCGCCCCCACCAGCACATCGGGCGTGCCATCGCCGTTCACATCCCCCACCGCGGCCAGCGCAAAGCCAAACTGGTTAGCTCCCGTGGGCGTGGGGTCATTGAGAGTATAAAGCAGGCTGCCATCGGCCCCGCTGAAGACAAAGGCCTGACCCTGGAAGACATCGCCGCCCACGGTCTGGAGGGGCGCCCCCACTAGCAGATCGGGGGTGCCATCGCCGTTCACATCCCCCACCCCGGCCAGCGCAACGCCAAACTGGCCATCCTGGGGCGTGGGGGAATCGAGGGTATGCAGCAGGTTGCCATCGGCCCCGCTGAAGACAAAGGCCTGGCCCTGGATGTCATTGCCGCCCACGGTTTGGTGGCGCGCCCCTACCAACAGGTCGGGGGTGCCATCCCCGTTCACATCCCCCACCCCGGCTACCGCAAAGCCAAACTCGGCGAATGCCTGGGGCGTGGGGTCATCGAGCGTGTGCAGCAGGTTGCCATCGGCCCCGCTGAAGACAAAGGCCCGGCCCTGGCCGATATTGGGGCCCGCGTCTTGGAAGGGCGTTCCCACCAGCAGGTCGGGGGTGCCATCGCCGTTTACATCCCCCACCCCGGCCACCGCGGTGCCAAACCCGGCGGATGCCTGGGGCGTGGGATCATCGAGGGTGTGCAGCAGGCTGCCATCGGCCCCGCTGAAGACAAAGGCCTGGCCCTGACCAGTATTGCCGCCCACGATTTGGCCGGACGCCCCCACCAGCAGGTCGGGGGTGCCATCGCCGTTCACATCCCCCACCCCGGCCACCGCCTCACCAAGGGCACCTGCCTCTGGCGTGGGGTCATCGAGGATGCGCAGCAGGGTGCGATCGGCCCCGCTAAAGACAAAGGCTTGGCCTCCCCCCGCCACCACCAGGTCGGGGGTGCCATCGCCATTCACATCCCCCACGCCGGCCAGCGCAGCGCCAAACCGGCTGGATCCCTGGGGCGTGGGGTCATTGAGGATGATAGGGGTAAAGGGGGGCTGGGCGTTTGCCGCGGTGAGCCAGAATGAGACGACCAGGAAGATACCTCCCTTGGGGAGGGCAGAGTGCCATCGTTGGTGTTTACGCATAGGATTTAAACGCCCCTTTCCCCCCTTTTTTCTCAAAAGTGAAGGTACTGCTTAACCTGCGGGGTGTCAAACACGCGTGTCCCGGGTCCAGGATTGGGGACTTTCCGGGATATTTATCGGTCCGAGGCGCAGGTCTCGGAGCGTTTTTGCGTCTTGCACGGCTGTCCATCTGGAGGTGACGGTAAGAATACCGGGAGCAGATCAGCAGGCATTTGAGACGGCGGCGAATAACGCCAAGGCAGGG
>JAKEHP010000101.1 GCA_022614955.1 Candidatus Methylomirabilota bacterium | reverse complement strand
CCGGCTGCCCCCCCCGGCCCGAGGCCCTGATCTACGGCGTGCTCAAGCTCCAGGAGAAGATCGCGCAGATGACGATCGCCCGGCCGGCTCCCGCCTTAGCCGCGGCGCGGGCCTAGGCTCCCGGAGGGTTCGCCGTGGCGGAAGCCGCGAAGGGCGCTCACAAGGCGGAGGCGGCGCTCCCCAAGATGGCGGAGGCCGAGGGGACGCCGGAGGCGAAGGCGTTCCTGGAGGCCCTGCGGGCGAAGGTGGGAGACGCCATCCTCGAGGCCCGCACCCGCGGTCGGGAGGTGGTGGCGCAGGTCCGCCCCGACCGGAACGTGGAGGTGGCCCAGGCCCTCTCGGACATGGGCCTGGAGTACCTGAACTGCCTCTGCGGCGTGGACTGGATAGAGCAGAACCGGCTGGAGGTGGCCTACAACGTTTCCTCTCTCAGCCACCCGGTCAAGGTGGAGATGAAGGTCTTCCTCCCCCGGGACGACCCCCGGGTCCAGACTGTGGTCCCGATCTGGGCCTCTGCCAACTGGCACGAGCGGGAGACCTACGACCTCTTCGGGGTCGTCTTCGAGGGGCACCCCGACCTCCGGCGGATCCTCTTGCCGGAAGACTGGATGGGGTACCCGCTCCGGAAGGACTACGAGGACGAGCGGATGCCCCGATTCGACGCCGCCGAGAAGAAGCGGCGGGCGCGGCTCTTCAGCCGGGACGCGGAGGCGCCGGCCGAGGAGGAGAAGTAGCCATGGCCACGCGGGTCATCAGGCGGCCGCCGACGGCGGACGAGCTCATGGAGACGCGGGCCTCCGAGACCATGGAGGAGATGTACGTCAACATGGGCCCGCAGCATCCCTCTACCCACGGGGTGCTCCGCCTCCTCCTGAAGCTGGACGGGGAGATCGTCCTGGACGTCTGGCCCTACATCGGGTACCTGCACCGCTGCCACGAGAAAATCGGGGAGAACCGGGAGTATATCCAGATCATCCCTTATACCGACCGCCTGGACTACCTCGCTTCCATGTACAACAACTTCGGGTACGTCCACGCGGTGGAGAAGCTGGCCGGGGTCACGCCGCCGGAGCGGGCCGAGTACATGCGGGTCATCCTCGGGGAGCTTCAGCGGATCGCCTCCCACCTTATCTGGCTGGGCACCTTCGGCCTGGATCTGGGGAACTTCACCATCTTCATGTGGTGCTTCCGCGAGCGGGAGATGGTCCTGGACCTCTTCGAGCAGGTCAGCGGGCAGCGCCTCAATTACTCCTTCTTCCGGATCGGCGGGATGCCGATGGACTTCCCCGAGGGGTGGATCGGGGACTGCAAGGCCTTCCTGGAGTGGTTCAAGCCGCGCCTCAAGGAGTACGACCGCCTGAGCACCGACAACATCATCTGGCAGAAGCGGACCCAGGGCGTTGGGGTCCTGACCCAGGAGGACGCGCGCGCCTACGGGGTGAGCGGGCCGATGCTCCGCGGGAGCGGGATCAAGTGGGACCTACGCCGGAACGACCCCTACTCCATCTATGACCGGTTCGACTTCGACATCCCGGTGGGGGAGCGGGGGGACGTGTGGGACCGGTTCTGGGTCCGGCGGCGGGAGCTGGAGGAGAGCATCAAGATCGTGGAGCAGGGGCTCCGGGATATCCCGCCGGGGCCGATCATGGCGAAGGTTGCCACCGCCATCAAGCCGCCGGTGGGCCACATCTACTCCCGGGTGGAGAGCCCGCGGGGGGAGCTGGGGGACTACATCGTTTCGGACGGGTCGAAGCGGCCGTACCGCTACAAGGTCCGCTCCCCCGCCTACGTGAACCTGTCGGCCATCTCCGCCATGCTGCCCGGCTGCCTCGTCGCCGACGCGGTCGCGGTGCTGGGGAGCATTGACATCGTGCTGGGCGAGGTGGACCGGTGAGGGGCGCGCAGGGGTGAGATGATCCCGGTGCCGTCTGCACACCACGTGCGAGGCCTGGACTGGCTCTACGCCGCCGCCGCGGCGTGGGGCGTGCCCTGGCTCGCCGTCGAGCTGGTCGAGATGCTGGTCGTGGTCAGCGTGATCATCGGGTTCATCTCCGTGGCCGCCATGTTCCTCATCTGGTGGGAGCGGAAGATCAGCGCCCACATCCAGGCCCGCTTCGGCCCGATGCGGGTGGGGGGCTGGCACGGGTGGGCTCAGAGCATCGCCGACGGGATCAAGCTGCTCCTGAAAGAAGACATCATCCCGCGGGGAGCGGACCGGGCCGTCTTCATCCTGGCGCCCATGGTGGTCTTCGCCTCCGCCCTGGCCGCCTACGTGGTCCTCCCCTTCGGCCCCGGCCTGATCGTCAAAGACCTGAACATCGGCATCCTCTATATTATCGCCATCTCTTCCCTGACCGTGCTGGGGATCATCATGGCCGGGTGGAGTAGCAACAACAAGTACGCCACGTTAGGGGCGATGCGCTCGGCGGCCCAGACCATCTCCTACGAGGTCCCCCTGGTGGTCTCGCTCCTGGGCCCCATCATCCTGGCCCAGTCCCTCAGCATGACCAAGATCGTGGAGGCGCAGCGGCACCTCTGGTTCATCGTGCCCCAGCTCGTGGCCTTCTTGACCTACTTCACCTGCGCGCTGGCCGAGACCAACCGCCTCCCCTTCGACATCCCGGAGGCGGAGTCGGAGCTCGTGGCCGGCTTTCACGTCGAGTACTCCGGCATGCGGTTCGCCATCTTCTTCCTGGCGGAGTACGCCAACATGTTCACGGTCTGCGCCATCGGCACCACCCTGTTCCTGGGGGGCTGGGCGGGGCTGGGGCCGGAGGCGCTGGCCCCCTTCTGGTTCCTGGGGAAGACCTTCTTCCTCCTCTTCGTGATGCTGTGGCTCCGCTGGACGCTGGCGCGGCTGCGGGTGGACCAGCTCATGCACCTGGGCTGGAAGGTGCTACTCCCGATCGCCTTCGCGAATCTGATCGTGACGGGGGTCGCGGTCCTGCTGGTGTAGTGTAAGTCCAACAAGTTGTACCTACCGCTGACGCGATGACGGGGGTGCCGGGCCAAATGACGAGCATCACGAGGCCCGAGGGAGGAGGCGGCCGGAGGCGTACGCTCTGGTACGCTCCGGACCGCCGACGACCGAGAACAAAGTGAGGCGACGTCAGTTGGCCCGGCACTAGGCTGGCAGGGAGAGCCCATGGTGAGATATCTGTCGGACATCTGGTTCGGGTTCATCAGCATCCTCTCCTCCATGGCCATTACCCTCCGGTACCTCTTCACCCCGGCCATCACGGTCCAGTACCCGGAGGAGAAGCGGGAGATGCCGCTCAGGGCCATGAACAAGCACTACCTGACCGTGGACCTGGACACCGGAAAGTTAAAGTGCACCGCCTGCGACCTCTGCGCCGTGATCTGCCCCACCAAATGCATCCACATCGTGGGGCAGGGGAAGGGGAAGGTCCGCCATCCGGTGGAGTTCGACATTGATCATAACCTCTGCATGTACTGCAACCTCTGCGTGGAGGTCTGCCCCTTCGACGCCATCACCATGTGGACGGGCAACTACGAGTTCGGGGGCTTCAGCCGGACCGACCTCTTCATTGACATCCGCGAGCTGACGGCTCCCGGCTTCGTGCCCAGTCCCATGACCCCGCGGCTCCCCGCGGCCAAGGCGGCCAAAGCGCCCGCGCGCAAGTAGGCGCGGGCAGGGATCCATGACCACGGCCTTCTTTTTCCTCTTCGCCGGCTTCGTCCTGGCCGCCGCGCTGGTGGTGGTGCTGGGCCGCAACCTGGTCCACTCCGCCATCGCCCTCATCTTCACGTTCTTCGGCGTAGCTGCCCTCTACGTCCTGCTGGATGCCGAGTTCCTGGCCGCGGTGCAGGTCCTCCTCTACATCGGCGGCATAACGATTCTGCTCCTGTTCGCCATCATGCTCACCAGCCGGCTCTCCCCCCGGGGGATGGAGATCTTCAACGAGCAGGTCTTGCCGGCGGCGCTGATCACCGGGGGGATCCTTGTCGCTCTCCTGTACGCCGCCTGGCAGGGCATCCGGCCGGCCGGCCCCCCCCCGGCCCCCCTCGACTCGACCACCTCCCTCGGCACCCTGTTTCTCACCAGCCACGTCCTCCCCTTTGAGGTGGCCTCGGTCCTGCTGCTGGTGGCGATGGTCGGGGCGATTCTCCTCGCCCGAAAGGACCGCTAGTGCCGGGCCAACGGCCGCGTGGTGAAGCAGGGCCAGGTCGTCACCGTCGACGGCACGACGGGT
>JAKEHP010000590.1 GCA_022614955.1 Candidatus Methylomirabilota bacterium | reverse complement strand
GGTGACGAGCGGCGAGGTGCCGCAACTGGCGTCGCTCTGATGGAACGCCCGGACCCGATCCACGGGCGCTCCCGGGCCGGGGCCAGGCTGGTGCTGCGGCTGGCGGGCACGGTCGAGGTGCTGGAGCGGGCGTAGGGGCCGAGGAGGCAGCCGTGGAGACGATCACCGCCGCATTCGCCACCCGGGTGGGTGCTCAGGCCGGCGAGGTGGCCCTCCGGGTCGGCGCGGGGGACGGGGCCCCCCAGCTGACGTGGTCGGAATACGCCGATCAGGCCTGCCGGGCGGCGGCCGGCCTGCGCGTTCTGGGCCTGCAGAGGGGCGAGCGGGTCGCCCTGATGTTGCGCAACCGGCCCGAGTTCCACGTGGCCGACATGGGGGTGCTGCTGGCCGGCGGCACGCCGGTGTCGATCTACAACTCGTCCCCGCCCGATCGCATCGCCTACGTCGTCAACCACGCCGAAGCGCGTATCGCCGTCGTGGAGGACGTCTTCGCCGAACGGTTCGCCGCCGCCCGGGCCGAGACTCCCAAGCTGGAACACGTCGTGTCGGTGGGTGGCCCCGGGTTCGGGGTGTCCCCGGAAAGCACGGGCTTCGGGATGTCCCCGGAGAGGGACAGCGACGTGACCTTCCCCGAGCTCGTAGCCACCGATCCCGTCGACCTCGAGCCGGCGGCCGGCGACGTGTCACCGGAGGACCTGCTGACGATCATCTACACGTCGGGGACGACGGGAGACCCCAAGGGGGTCATGCTCACGCACCGGAACGCGACCTTCGCCGTCGACACCTACTCCACCGTGCTGGGCCGCTCCCTCCGAGGCCTGCGCCAGGTGTCCTTCCTGCCCATGGCTCACATCGCCGAACGGATGGCCACCCACTACTTCCACATCGCCGAAGGCAGCGTGGTCACCACCTGCGACGATCTCACCACCCTGGTGCCCACCATGGCCCGGGTCCAGCCCGAGTGGTTCTTCTCCGCCCCCCGCCTGTGGGAGAAGCTCCACGGCGCCATCGAGGCGATGGCCGAGGCCGACCCGGCGACGGCCCGGGGCTTCACCGAGGCGCGGCGGCTGGGCTGGCAGGTGTTCCTGGCTGAGCGAGACGGAGACGGCCCCGGCCCCGACCTGGCCGCCGGCTGGGAAGAAGCCCGCCAGCGGTACGTACTCCCCTTCCTCACCAAGGTCGGGCTCGGCAGCGTGCTCATCGCCCTGACCGGCGCAGCGCCCATCTCCCGTCCCACCTCCGAGTTCTTCCTGTCGCTCGGGGTCCCGCTCTCCGAGGTGTGGGGCATGTCGGAGACGGCCGGCCTGGGCACCTGGTCACCGCACCACATCGTCCCCGGCACCGTCGGGAAGCCCTCCCCGGGCCTGGAGCTGCGCCTCGGACCGCCCGGGGATCGGGGTGTCCCCGAGGGTGCAGGCGAGATCCTGGTGC
>JAKEHP010000589.1 GCA_022614955.1 Candidatus Methylomirabilota bacterium | reverse complement strand
TTTGGTCTTCTGACCGGGACCGGGACCGTCATCCTCCGCCTTCTCCAGGCGGTCGGGGAGGTCCTCCTGCTCCTGGGGCAGGCGGTCCGGGAGAGCCGCACCGCTCCGCGGAACGTGGACAAGATCCTGGCCCACATGGCGGAGATCGGGAACGCCACCCTCCCCATCGCCTCCCTGACGGCCATCTTCATCGGCGGGGTGCTCAGCCTCCAGAGCGGCTTCCAACTGGCCAAGCTGGGGGCGGAGGAGAACCTGGGGGGCCTCGTCGGCCTCTCCATGGTCAAGGAGTTGGGTCCCGTGATGACCTCCCTCCTGCTGGCGGGACGGGTCGGCTCCGCTATGGCCGCCGAGATCGGTGCCATGGCCGTGTACGAGGAGCTTGACGCCCTCCGGACACTGGACATTGATCCCGTCCGTTATCTGGTGATGCCCCGGGTGGTGGCCAGCCTCCTTACGCTCCCGATCCTCACCGTCTACGTGGATGTCCTGGGGTGGTTCGGGGGGGCTCTGGTGGGATCCGTGAACCCCCGCATCAACGTCTCGTTCACGACCTTCTTCAACAACCTCCGCCTGTTCATGGAGGTGCGGGATGTCCTGGACGGCCTGGTGAAGGCGATGGTCTTCGGCGTGACCGTGGCCATCGTCTGCTGCCACGTGGGGCTGCAGACGCGCGGGGGGCCCCGCGAGGTGGGCCGATCGGTGACCCGGGCCGTCGTCCTCTCCTTCATCTGTATCTTTATCTTCGATTACATCATTACCCGCCTGCTCATTTAAGGGTAGAATAGGCGGCCAGAGAGGGGCGGCAGGGATGGGGGAGGTGCTCCACACGGAGAGGGGGACGCTCACGGCGGAGCCACCCCGCCGGGGTGTCGGCATCCGGATCGTGGGCCTGTCGAAGGCCTTCGGCGAGGTGCAGGTCCTGCGGGACCTGAGCCTGGAGGTCCGCCCCGGGGAGACCTTCGTCATCATCGGGGCGAGCGGCTGCGGGAAGACGGTCCTCCTGAAGCAACTGCTGGGTCTCCTCCGCCCCGATGCCGGGCAGATTCTCATTGACGGGGCGCCGGTGGCGAACCCGGGTCAGCCGAAGCGGTACCGGATCGGCATGGTCTTCCAGTCGGCCGCCCTCTTCTCCTCCCTGACGGTGGGGGAGAACGTGGGGCTTTGGCTGAAGGAGCACCGGGTGGCGGACGACGGGGCCATCGAGCGGATCGTGACGGAGAAGCTCAACCTGGTCGGCCTGGCTGACAAGAAGCACCTGATGCCCTCCGAGCTGTCCGGGGGCATGCGCAAGCGGGTGGCCATCGCCCGGGCGTTGGCAACCGATCCAGATTTGATGCTCTACGACGAGCCGACGGCGGAGCTGGACCCGGTGATGACGGACCACATCGCCGAGGAGATCGTGGACCTGAAGCGGCGGTTCCGGATCACGTCCGTGGTGGTGACGCACGACCTGAACATGGGATGCTACGTAGCGGATCGGATGGGGATGCTCCACGAGGGGCGGCTGGTGGAAGTAGGGACGCCCGAGCAGATCCGCCGGAGCACGAACCCGGTGGTCCGGGCCTTCATCACGACCCAGACCAAGGGGATGGGAGGAGCCTGAGATGCCCCTGTCACCGGAGAAGCGGGTTGGGCTGTTCTTCGCCCTGGGCCTGGCCATCCTGCTGGTGGTGATCGAGATGGTGGGGCGGGAGGGCCTCTTCCGCCGGGGCTACCACCTGCGGGCGCGGTTCGACCGCGTGACCGGGCTCCGGGTGGGGGACCCGGTGAAGCTGGCCGGGGTGGATGTGGGGAGCGTCTCCAATCTGGAGACCCTGGAGCGGAAGGTGGAGGTGCTCCTCCGGATCGAGCAAGGGAGAGTCATCCGGCAGGACGCCACCGCCGCCATCAAGCAGACCTCACTGCTGGGCGGGACCCACGTGGACATCACCTTCGGGACCCCCACCGCCCGGGCTCTCCAGGACGGGGAGGAGATCCGGACGTCGGAGGTGGGCGATCTGGGGAACATCGTGGGGCAGGTGAGCGAGGTGGCCGGCGAGTTCAAAATCCTCGCCCGCGCCTTCAGCGAGAACCAGGACAAGGTTTTCGGGCAGCTCTCGCAGATCCTGACGGAGAATCGAGAGGGGCTCGCGGGGACCATCGGGAGCCTCCGAACGGTGGCGGCGCGCCTCGAGAAAGGGGAGGGGACGCTTGGAAAACTCCTGACGGATGACGCCCTCTTCCGGGACATGAAAACGGCAGCGGGCAACATTGCCTCCCTCACCGCCCGGATCGAGAAGGGGGAGGGGGCGTTGGGGAAGCTCCTCCGGGACGATGGGCTCTACGCCAACCTGAAGAACACCGCGGCCAATCTGGACCGGATCACGACCAAGGTCGAGCGGGGGGAAGGGACCGTCGGCAAGCTGGTGAACGACGACTCCCTCTACGCCGAGTTGAAGAAGACCCTGGCCGACCTGCGGCAGGTGGCCGACCGGCTCACCAACAGCGACGGGACGCTAGGGAAGCTGCTCAACGACAGCGCACTCTATGACGAGGCGAGGGACGCAGCGACCTCCCTCAACGCCATTCTCAAGAAAGTGGAGCGGGGCGAGGGGACGCTGGGGAAGCTGATGACGGACGACTCCCTCTTCTATAGCGCGAAGGACGGATTCCGGAAACTGGGAAAGACGGCCGACCAGCTCCGGGACCAGGGGGCCCTCTCCACGATCGGGATCGCCCTCGACGGCGGCCAGCATCTGGGCTGGGCCCAGCCGGCGCGCGGCTCCGTCGCAAAGGAGTAGGCGTCCAAGCGCCGGGAATGGCGGTATTCCGCCGCTGCGATGTCGACCGCGGCGACAAGTTGTGC
>JAKEHP010000588.1 GCA_022614955.1 Candidatus Methylomirabilota bacterium | reverse complement strand
GCCCTTCTGCCGCCGCCCGCCCGGGCTGGCCGCGACGCAGCCCTTTCCTCGCATCGGGCGGAGGAGCGGCCGGCCCGGGGAAAGGGCGGCGGCGCCGAGGGCGCTTGTGATGCTCGTCATTTGGCCCGGCACCCCCGTCGTCGCGTGAGCGTGAGGGACAATTTGTTGGAGTCGCGTCAATAGCGCCGCCGCTTGCTGGAGGAGGGAATCCGGAGCTGGCTGCGGTACTTGGCCACCGTCCGGCGGGCGATCTCGACCCCCTGCTGCTGGAGAATCTCCACGATCTTCTGATCGCTGAGGGGCTTTCCCTGGTCCTCCTGGATCAGCAGCTTGCGAACGATCTCCTTCACCGACAGGGAGGAGACGGTCCCCCCGCCGTCCGTGGCCGGCACGCCCCGGTGGAAGAAATACTTCAACTCAAGGAGCCCCTGCGGCGTGTGGACGTACTTGTTGGTGGTAACCCGGCTCACCGTGGACTCGTGCATCCCGATGTCCTCGGCCACTTCCTTCAGGGTCAGGGGCCGCATGGCGCTGATCCCCTTCTCCAGGAACTGGCGCTGGAACTTCACGATGCTCTCGGTCACCTTGTAGAGGGTGCGCTGGCGCTGCTCGATGCTCCGGATGAGCCAGAGGGCCGAGCGCATCTTCCCCTCCACGTACTCCCGGGTCTCCTTCGAGTTCTGCCCCCGCCGGGACAGGATGCTCCGGTAGTAGCCGCTGACGCGGAGGCGGGGGAGCCCATCCTCGTTCAGCACCACCACGAACCGGTCGTCCAGCTTCACGATGGCGACGTCGGGGGTGATGTAGCGAGGCTCCTCGGTGCTGAAGGTGCGCCCGGGCTTGGGCTCGAGGGTGGCGATCAGCTCCAGCGCCGCCTGCACCTCCCGCGGCGGGACCTTCAACCGGTCGGCCAGGCGGGCGATGTTCCGGTGCTCCAGCTCCAACAGGTGCTCGGTGATCAGGCACCGGGCGAGCCGCGCCTCCGCCCCCAGGGCATCCAGTTGCAGCAGGAGGCATTCCCCGAGGTCCCGGGCGGCTACCCCCACGGGGTCGAAGGACTGGACGAGCCTGAGCGACCGCTCCGGCAGCGCCGGGTCGGTCGGGGGCGCCTCGCTCAACTGCTCGAGGGGGACGGCCAGGTAGCCGTTCTCGTCCAGGTTGCCGATGATGAGGTTGGCCCAGGTGAGGAGGTCGGGGTCGGAGGTGGAGAGGTAGAGCTGGAAGGTCAGGTGGTCGGCCAGCGAGCGGGGGCGGGTCATGGTGTCCTCGGGGGCGGCCCGCTCCAGCTCTTCCCGCGGGAACTCTCGTCGGTAGTCCGAGGCGTCCTGCAGGTAGGACTCCCAGTCGGTCTCGGAGAGCTTGTCCTCCTTGGGCTCGGGCTCGGCCGGCTCCTCCGCTGCGACGTCCGGTTTAGCCTCGGCCACCTCCTCGGCCGCCTCGATCAGCTCCTCCTCCAGCAGCGGGTTCTCCTCCAGCTCCTGCCGGACGGTCTGGATCAGCTCCATCCGGTTGAGCTGGAGCAGCCCAATCGCCTGTTGCAGCGATTGGGTCATGATCATTCGCTGCGTCTGGCGGAGGCTCAGCTTGGTCTCGAGCGCCATCGTGCTCCGTGTCCCCCGGCCCCCCTGCCTAGTGCCGGGCCAACGAACTTCGCCTTGTATCTTACTCCCAGTGGTACCAGTGCTAGAATGCGGCTCCACAGCGGACGTGACAGACCGATTCGCCTCCGGTCGCCGGAGACCGTACG
>JAKEHP010000017.1 GCA_022614955.1 Candidatus Methylomirabilota bacterium | reverse complement strand
TGCTTCGTCCCTCCCCATTGCCACTCCCCCGCTCACGTCCTCGTGCCGGGCTCCGCGCCGGCCGCCTTCTCCAGCTCGGCCACCTTCTGGCGCAGGGCCCTTTCGGTATTCCATCGGTCGCTGTCATCCCGGAGGAAGGTGAAGATGGCTTCGACGCGGCCATCCGAGGCCTTGAGCAGCCCCACGGTGAAGGCGATGGAGACCTGACTCCCGTCTTTCCGGATGGCCGGGACCCGCAGCACCTGAGTCCCGTAGTGCGTCGTGCCGGTCCGCATCACCTCTTTGTAGCCGGCCCAGTGCCGGGCCCGGTATCGTTCCGGGACGATGAGGTCCAGCGACTTCCCGATGGCCTCGCCGGCAGCGAACCCGAACAGCCGCTCCGCCGCCGGGTTCCATAGCGTGATCGTCCCATCGGAGCTAGCCACCACGATGGCGTCCGCAGCGTGCTCGAGAATCCGCTCGCTCAGTGTCATGCCACCCTCGGCCTCCCGCTTGTCTCGCCCCGCCCTGCTGTCCTCGCCCGAGGAGACCTCCCCCGACCGCCCGATCCCCCCGTCTTCCCGGCACGCTGCCCCTTCCACCATCCCCGCATCCGCCGGAGGTGGTCCCGCTCGTGGGTCCAGGCGTACTCTGGGAGCCAGGCCGTCACCGGATACCGGTGGGCCGGGTTGCGGAGGGAGGCGGCCGGCAGCCGCCGGAGTCGCTCGATCAGGCGGGTCCGCACCCGGTGGAGCCGCCGGAGAACCCCGCCGAGCGTCAGGGGCCGGGCGGCGGCCACCGCGTGCGCGTTGAACCGGTCCACCGCCCGCGGGTCCGTGTCGTAGAAGAAAATCCGATCACCTCGGCCCCGCGCGATCAGGGCGAACCGACGGAGCGCTTCCTCCTCCCAGGCCGCGATGTGGGCGAGGACGTCCTTGACCGACCAGCGCCCCTGGGTGCACGGCCGCAGGAGCTCCCGCTCCGGCACCCCGACGAGGAAGCGCAGCGTCGCCTCCCGCGACCGGGTCATGCGCTGGATGGCCCCTTCCCTCCAGGCCCCAAGCTGCGCCGCGGAGACCCGCCGGCTCATCACC
>JAKEHP010000587.1 GCA_022614955.1 Candidatus Methylomirabilota bacterium | reverse complement strand
GCACCAGGCCCTGGGGTACCTCACGCCCCAGCAGTTCCTCCGCCAGCATCGCGCTCGGCGAGGGCAGATGGAGTGTCACTGATCTACTGGACGAGTACAAGGCGCTTGACAGAAATTCAAGCGCCATGGTAGCTTTTGCCGCTTTTTCCAGGGGCGGACCCGCGATCCGCCCCGGCCGGTCTCAGGGCGGGCGAAGGCGCGTCGCTTGGACGAGCAGCGGGAACTCCTCTGGCGCGTTGCCCGGGGGGCGCTGTGGCTGCTGGCGGGGGGAGGGGCCCTCCTGACCGTCCTCGGCCGTTGGGACTGGCTCCTGGGATTCGCTGTCGGTGGCGGCATCAGCCTTGGGAACTTCTCCCTGATCGCGCGGGCCGTCGCCCAGGGAAGTGGGACGAAGGCACTGCGGCCCGCGCGGGTCCTCCGGGGCTCACTCCTCCGGCTGATCCTGACGGGGCTGGCCCTCTTCCTCGTGGTGGTGTACCTGCCGGTGAACCTCATCGCCCTCGCCGTCGGGCTCCTGGCCGTTCAGGTGGTGGTGGTGGCCGGGGCCTTGCGGCGGGGGTTCCAGGTGGACGCGGACTAGCGGGGCGGACGTGACGGCGTGGGCGCGGCGTAGCCGGTACCGCGCCCCGTGCTCTGTCTGGGGCCGCGGGCGGGCCTCCGGCGGGAGCGGAACGATGGGGAGATGGGGGATGGTGGTGGGAATGGTCGCCCTGCTCGCGGCCGCCTGGGGAGCTCCGGAGCTCCTGGCAGCCGCTGCGACGGAGGGGGCGGCCGAGCACAAGCCCGGCATTATTAACATAGACAAGACCCTCCTCCTGCAGCTCGTCAACTTCCTCATCCTGGTGGCCATCCTCTACAAATTCCTCTTCAAGCCCCTGACCGGCTTCATGGCCCAGCGGGCCGAGGGGATCAAGCGGTCCCTCTCCGAGGCGGAGGAGGCCCGGCGGGCCGCCGCGCGGACCATGGAGGAGTACAGCGCCAAGCTGGTGGCAGCTCAGAAGGAGAGCGAGGCGGTCCGGGCGCGGATGGAGCAGGAGGTGACGGCCGAGCGGCAGCACCTCCTGAAGGAATCGCGGGAGGAGGCCACTCGGCTCCTGGAGGCGGCCCGGGCGGAGATCGGGCGGGAGGTCAAGAAGGCGAAGGCGACGTTACGGGAGGAGGCGGTGACCCTCTCGCTGGCGGCCGCCGAGAAACTCCTGGGGCGGGCCCTCACCGAGGCCGACCACCGGCGGCTGGTGGAGCAGGCCATCCGGGACGTGGGGGGCGAGAATTGATCGGGGGGGGGCTGGCCAAGCGGTACGCCAAGGCGCTGCTGGAGGCCGCCGCCGAAGCCGGGACCCTGGAGCGGGTGGCCGCGGACCTGGAGGCCTTGGGCCCTCACTTCGCCGGGAAGGAGGTGGCGGGCTTCTTCGCCAACCCGGCCATCCCGGCCGTCCAGAAGGAAGCCGCCCTCACGGCCCTGGCGGAGCGGGCGTCTGCCAGTCCCCTCTCCGTGAGTCTGCTCCGCCTCCTCCAGGCCCGGCAGCGGGTGGGCCTCGTCCCGGACATCGCCCGCCTCTTCCGGGACCTGGTGGATGAGCGGACGGGGCGGGTCCGGGCCGAGGTGACGGCGGCCGTCCCCCTTGCGACGGCGAGCGTCGAGGCCCTGGCCGCCCAGCTCTCCGCGGCCACGGGCCGCCAGGTCCACCTCACCCCCCGAGTGGACCCCACCGTGCTGGGGGGGCTGGTGGCCCGGGTGGGGAGCACGGTCTACGACGCCAGCCTGCGGACGCAGCTCCGCAGGATGCGGGAGACCCTTAGCAAGGGGTGAGCCGATGGTGAAGATCCGCGCCGACGAGATCAGCCAGATCATCCAGCAGCAGCTCCAGGGGTTCGCGGCTGCGGTGGATGTGGCCGAGGTCGGGACCGTCACCGAGGTGGGGGACGGGATCGCCCGCATCTACGGGCTGGGGAAGGCGATGGCCGGGGAACTCCTCCTGTTCCCGGGTGAGGTGGTGGGGATGGTCCTGAACCTGGAGGAGGACAACGTGGGGGCGGTCCTCCTGGGGGAGGACGTGGGCATCCGGGAGGGGGACGAGGTCCGGCGGACCGGGCGCATCGCCGAGGTCCCGGTGGGGGAGGCAATGCTGGGGCGGGTGGTGAACGCCCTCGGCCAGCCGGTGGACGGGAAGGGTCCCATCGAGGCCGCCGAGCACCGCCCCATGGAGCGGTTCGCTCCCGGGGTGGTGGACCGCCGGCCCGTGAAGGAGCCCCTCCAGACCGGGATCAAGGCGATTGACTCGATGATCCCCATCGGTCGGGGGCAGCGGGAGCTGCTCATCGGCGACCGGCAGACCGGGAAGACGGCCATCGCCGTGGACACCATCCTGAATCAACGGGGGAAGGGGGTCCAGTGCGTTTACGTGGCCGTCGGGCAGAAGCGCTCCACGGTGGCCCAGGTGGTGAAGGGCCTCGCGGAGGGCGGGGCGATGGCGTACACCATCGTCGTCGTGGCCACCGCCTCTGAGCCCGCCCCCCTCCAGTACATCGCCCCCTACGCCGGCTGCGCCATGGGGGAATACTTCCGGGATACCAGGCGGCACGCCCTGGTCATCTACGATGACCTCAGCAAGCACGCGCAGTCCTACCGGCAGCTCTCGCTGCTCCTGCGGCGGCCGCCGGGGCGAGAGGCCTACCCCGGCGACGTCTTCTACCTCCACTCCCGCCTCCTGGAACGGGCGGCCAAGCTGAACGACGAGCTGGGGGGCGGCTCCCTCACGGCCCTGCCGATCATCGAGACGCAGCTCGGGGACGTGTCGGCCTACATTCCCACCAACGTCATCTCCATCACGGATGGGCAGATCTACCTGGAGAGCGATCTGTTCTTCGCCGGCATCCGTCCCGCGGTCAACGTGGGGCTCTCGGTCTCCCGGGTCGGGGGCGCGGCCCAGGTCAAGGCCATGAAACAGGTTGCCGGCCGGCTGCGACTGGACCTGGCCCAGTACCGGGAGATGGCAGCGTTCGCCCAGTTCGGCTCGGATCTGGACAAGGCGACGCAGGCCCAGCTCAACCGGGGCCAGCGGATGGTGGAACTGCTGAAGCAGGCCCAGTACACGCCCCTGCCGGTGGAGAAGCAGATTTTGATCATTTTTGCCGGCACCGCCGGGCATCTGGATGACGTTCCCCTCGATGCCATCCCGGCTTTCGAGCAGGAGCTGTACAAGTTCGTGGAGACGGTCCGGCCCGAGGTTCTCCGGGAACTGACCGAGAAGGGGGAGATCACCGATCCCCTCCGGGAGAAGATGACAAAGGCCGTGGTCGAGTTCAAGGCGGACTTCCTGGCCCGTCTCAAGAAGGGGGAGGCGGTCGCCGCCCCGGTGGGCTGAGCAGTCATGGCCACCCTCCATCAATGTGGTCCCGGTCGGGGCGAACCAAGCTGGCGCGCAGTTTGTAGCCCAAGCCGAT
>JAKEHP010000100.1 GCA_022614955.1 Candidatus Methylomirabilota bacterium | reverse complement strand
CCGGCCTATGTGGCGGCGGATCTCCTGTCGCAGGCGGAGCACGACGAGAGCGCCTCGGCCCTGCTCCTCACGCCCAGCCGACCGTTGGCGGAGGCGGTGGCAGGGGCCCTGGCAGGGCAGCTCGATTCTCTGCCCCGGCGGGCGGTGGCCGCCGTCTCGCTCCGGCGCTGGGGGGCCCTCTGCGTGACCCGGGATCTGGCCCAGGCCCTGGAGGTGGTGAACGCTCTCGCCCCGGAGCACCTGGAGCTGTGCGTGGCGGATCCCTGGGTGCACCTGGACGCGGTCCGAAATGCCGGGGCCATCTTCCTGGGCCACTACGCCCCGGAGACGCTGGGGGACTACGTGGCGGGGCCGAGCCACGTCCTGCCCACAGGGGGGCGGGCTCGGTTCGCCTCTCCACTCTCCGTGGAGGACTTTCAGAAGAGGAGCAGCGTCATCGCCGTGACGCCGGCGGGGCTCCGGCGCCTCGGGCGGCCGGCCATGGCGCTGGCTGCCCTGGAGGGGCTCCAGGGGCACGGCGAGGCGGTGCGGATCCGGTTGGACGCATGAGCGCGCGACCCCTACAGGAGATCATCCGGCCCGAGGTGGCCCGCCTCACGGCCTACCGGGTGGAGGACCGCCCGCACCGGGTGAAGCTGGACGCCAACGAGAACCCCTACTCCCTCCCGGCGCCGGTCCAGACGGCGGTCCAGGAGGCGCTTGCCCGGGTCCCGGCAAACCGCTACCCGGACCCGGAGGGCAGGGCTCTCAAGCGCCAGCTCGCCGCGGTTCTGGGCGTCCCGCCGGAGCAGATCCTCCTGGGGAACGGCTCCGACGAGCTGATCCAGATGGTCCTGATGGCGGTGGGCAAGCCGGGGGCAACGATCCTGGCGCCGGTCCCCACGTTCTCGATGTACGGCATGTCGGCGCAGGCCCTGGGGCTCAGGTATGTGGAGGTGCCGCCGGCCGAGGGGTTCGCCCTGGACCGCCCCCTCTTCCTCCGGAAGCTTAGCGAGGCGCAGCCGGCTGCGACCTTCATCGCTTATCCCAACAACCCCACGGGCAACTGCTACGATGCCGACACCCTCCGGGCGGGCCTTGCCGCGGCCGCGGGGCTCGTCGTCCTGGACGAGGCCTATGTGGACTTCTCGGGAAGGACCTTCCTCCAGGAGCTGCCGCTCCACCCCCACCTCCTCATCCTCCGGACCCTCTCCAAGGTGGGGCTCGCCGGGCTCCGGGTGGGGTACCTGGTGGGGGACGAGGCCGTCATCGCCGAGCTGCAGAAGGTCCGCCTCCCCTATAACCTCAACGCCCTCTCCCAGGCGGCGGCGGTGGCGGTCCTGAAGCACCGGGACCTCCTCAGGCAGCAGGTGCGGGAGATCGTGGCGGAGCGGGAACGGCTGGCGGGGGCCCTCCGCGTGCTGCCCGGGCTGGCCGTCTTCCCCTCGGAGGCCAACTTCCTCCTGGTCCGGACGGCCCGTCTGGCCCGAGAGGTGTTCCTGGGGTTGCTCGACCGGGGGATCCTGGTGCGCGACTTCGGCGATGCCCGCTACCTCCGGGAGTGCCTGCGGATCACGGTGGGGACGCCGGAGGAGAACGACGCACTCCTGCTGGCCCTAAGGCAAGTCCTCGCCTAGGAGGAGAGGATGCTGCGGCGCGGGCGAGTGCACCGGAAGACGACCGAGACCGACGTTCTGGTGGAGCTCACCCTGGATGGGCGGGGGCGCTCCGAGGTACAGACCGGCCTCCCCTTCTTTAACCATATGCTGGCCCAACTGGCCCGCCACGGCCTCTTCGACCTCACCATCCGGGCGAAGGGGGACCTGGAGGTGGACCCCCACCACACCATGGAGGATGTCGGGCTCGCCCTGGGGGAGGCCTTCGCGCAGGCGTTAGGGGAGAAGGTGGGCATCCGTCGCTACGGAGAGGCTGCCGTCCCCATGGACGACGCGCTCGCGTGGGTCGCGGTGGACCTGAGCGGCCGCCCTTACTTTGTGTATCAGGCCGAGAAGCTCGCGGGGAAGATCGGGGAGTTCGACGCCCAGCTCCTGAAGGAGTTCTTCCGCGCGCTGGCGACGGCCATGAAGGCGAACGTGCACATCGGGGTCCTCTACGGGGAGAACACCCACCACATGGCCGAGGCGATCTTCAAGGCGGCCGCCCGGGCCCTGGGCGAAGCGACCTCCATGGATCCCCGGGTGCCGGATGTCCCCTCGACGAAGGGGAACCTCTGAGCCCATGGTCGGTATCATTGACTCGGGCATCGCCAATCTCCGGAGCGTCCAGAAGGCCTTCGAGCGGGTGGGCCACGAGGCGAAGGTGCTGGAGGACCCGCGCCTCCTGAGAGAGGCGCGGGGGATCGTCCTGCCCGGTGTGGGGGCCTTCGCCGACGGGATCGCGAAGCTCACGCGTGCCGGCTTCATCGAGCCTCTCCTCCGGGAGATCGAGCGGGGCAAGCCGGTCCTGGGCATCTGCCTGGGGCTGCACTTCCTCTTCTCGGAGAGCGAGGAGTTCGGGCGGCACCCCGGCCTGAACCTCATCCGGGGAAAGGTGGTCCGGTTCCCGGCGCACTGTCCGGCGGGCCCCGGCGAGCTCCCCGCCCCCCTCAAGGTCCCCCTCATCGGCTGGGTCCCCATCCGGATCAGGAAGGAGGCGCCGCTGCTCAGCGGGATCCCGGACGGGAGCCATTTCTACTTCGTGCACTCCTACTATGTGGCCCCCGCGGACGCGGAGGTGGTGGCCGCCACGGCTACCTACGGCGTCCCCTTCACGGCGGTCATCTGGCGGGAGAACCTGATGGCGACCCAGTTTCACCCGGAGAAGAGCCAGACCCTGGGGCTCATCCTCCTGAAGAACTTCGGCGACCTGGCCGCGCGATGCTGATCATCCCGGCGATTGACCTCAGGGGAGGCCGCTGCGTCCGGCTCCTGCAGGGAGACCCGACCCGAGAGAAGGCGTACAGCGGCGATCCGGCCGCCGTGGCGTCGGCCTTCGCCGCGGCCGGGGCGTCCCGCCTGCACGTGGTGGATCTGGACGGGGCCCTCGGGGCGGGGAGCGACAACCGCGCCCTCATCGCCCGAATCGCCGGCACCCCGGGGCTCCATCTTCAAGTGGGCGGGGGGCTCCGGCGGCTCGCTGACGTGGAGGCGGTCCTCACGGCCGGGGCGACCTGGGCCATCCTGGGGACCGCGGCGGTCGAGGACCCGGCCCTGGTCCGGGAAGCGGCCGCGCGGTTCCCCGGGCGAATCCTGGTGGGCATTGACGCCCGGGGCGGGCGAGTGGCCGTCCGGGGGTGGCAGGCGGAGACGAGCCGGGACGCGGCGGAGGTGGCGGCGGAAGCGGTGGCCCTCGGTGCGGTCGGCGTCATTCACACCGACATCGCCGCCGACGGGATGCTCCGCGGGGCGAACCTGGCTGAGCTTGAACGGGTCGCGGCGGCTACCCGCGTCCCCGTTCTCGCCTCGGGTGGGATCGGAACGGTCGCCCACCTCGAGTCGGTCGCGGCGCTGGCGCCCCGCGGGGTGACCGGAGCCATCCTGGGGCGGGCCCTCTACGAGGGGGCCCTGGAGCTGGGCGCGGTGATTCGCCGGTTTCAGAGCGGGGCGTGAGGTGCTGGCCAAGCGGATCATCCCGTGCCTGGACGTCAAGGACGGGCGGGTGGTGAAGGGGGTGCGGTTCGTGGACCTCCGGGATGCCGGCGATCCCGCCCAGGCGGCCGCGGCCTACGACGCCGCCGGAGCCGACGAGCTGGTCTTCCTGGATATCACCGCCTCGCACGAGCGGCGGAAGATCATGCTGGAGGTGGTCCGGCGGACGGCCGAGCGAGCCTTCATGCCCCTCACGGTGGGGGGCGGCACCGCCTCCCTCGAGGACATCCGGGCGCTGCTCCTCGCCGGCGCGGACAAGGTCTCGGTGAACACGGCGGCCGTGCAGGACCCCGATCTCATCCGGGAGGCGGCCGAACGGTTCGGGAGCCAGTGCATCGTCCTGGCCATTGACGCTAAGGCGCGGCCGGGCGGGGGCTGGGAGGTGTTCGTCCAGGGGGGGCGGACGCCCACAGGTCTCGATGCCGTGGACTGGGCCCGGCGCGGGGCGGCGCTCGGGGCCGGCGAGATCCTCCTGACCAGCATGGACCGGGACGGGACCATGGACGGGTACGACCTGGCCCTGACCGCCGCCGTGGCGGGCGCGGTACCGGTCCCGGTCATCGCCTCCGGCGGCGCCGGCAGGGCGGAGCACCTGTACGCGGCCCTGACCGACGGGGGGGCAGACGCGGCGCTCGCCGCGTCCATCTTCCACTTCGGCGAGCTGAGCATCCCGCAGGTGAAGGGGTATCTGCGGGAGCGGGGCGTCCCCGTGCGGCCCTGAGAGCGGGGAGGGGATGGACGAGCTTCTGGCCAAGCTGACCTTCGACGCGCAGGGCCTGCTCCCCGCCGTCATCCAGGACGACGCAAACGGCGACGTCCTCATGGTGGCCTACATGAACCGGGAGGCCCTGGAGAAAACGCTGGCCAGCGGCCTGACCCACTTCTACAGTCGCTCCCGCCGGCGCGTCTGGCAGAAGGGGGAGACTTCCGGCCACATCCAGCGGGTGCGGAGCCTTCACCTGGACTGCGACGCCGACGCCCTTCTGATCCGGGTGGAGCAGGTGGTGGCGGCGTGCCACACCGGGAACCGCTCCTGCTTCTTCACGCGGCTTGAGCCGGGTGGGGCCCTGGCGGAGGAGAGGCAACCCCGCTTCGACCCGGCCGTAACTTACGGGAGCCTGGCGGCCGTGCTGCAGCGCGTCTTCGCTACCGTGCGGGAGCGGAAGGCCGCGGCGCCCCCCGGCTCCTACGTGGGGGGATTGTTCGCCGCCGGCCGAGAGCGGATCCTGAAGAAAATCGGCGAGGAGGCGACCGAGCTTCTCCTGGCGGCCCAGGGGGGAGAGCGGGAGGCCATCCGCTACGAGGTGGCGGACCTCTGGTTCCACACGCTGGTTCTTCTGGCGGAGTGCGATCTCACCCTGGAGGAGTTGGCAGCGGAGCTGGCGCGCCGCGAGGGGAAGCGGAAGCCGGACTACGGATCACCGGAGGGGAGGTGAAGGCGGTGTCGGAGTGCCTCTTTTGCAGGATCGCGGCGAAGGCGGTCCCCAGCAAGGCGGTCTACGAGGACGGGGAGATCTACGCCTTCGAGGACATCAACCCCCAGGCCCCGGTCCATGTCCTGCTGGTACCCAAGCAGCACCTGGCCCACACGCTGGAGCTGACGGATGCTTCGGCGCCCCTGCTGGGCCGCCTCGTCCTGGCGGCCAACCGGATCGCCCGGGAGCGGGGGGTAGCGGAAAGCGGATTTCGCCTGGTCCTGAACACCAACCGGGATGGGGGGCAGCTCATTTTCCACCTCCACGCGCACCTGCTTGCGGGCCGGCCGATGGGGTGGCCGCCCGGCTAGGTTTGGAGATTCCGGTTGACAACAGAGCGGTCGCCCGCCTATATTTGGGGCGACGGATCGTCCTGCAGCACTGATCGGCGAAACCCTTTGGATCCGCGGGTTCTGCGCCCCGGGAAACAAAGGGTTTCGCGTCTTTGTATAGTGGCAGCATCCCAGCGGGAGGGGGTGGGTCTTTTGACCAGCGTGGTCGTGAAGGAGGACGAGAGCTTCGAGAGTGCGCTCCGTCGGTTCAAGAAGCAGTGCGAGAAGGCGGGTGTCCTCTCTGAGCTCAGGAAGCGCGAGCACTACGAGAAGCCCAGTGTCCGCCGCAAGAAGAAAGCGCTCGCGGCCCGCAAGAAGGTGCTGAAGAAAATGCGGCTGATGCAGGGGGCCTGATGGGGCTCCGGGCCCGTCTCGACGCCGACCTGAAGGAGGCCTTGAAGGCAGGAGAGAAGATCCGGGCGTCGGCTATCCGGATGCTGCTCACCGCCGTGAAGACCCGGGAGGTCGCGGAGGACCGGGGTGGAGACCGTCGGGCGCCCCTTCCGGACCCGGAGGTCCTCCAGGTCATCGCCAGCGCCTGCAAGCAGCGCCGGGACTCCATCGAGCAGTTTCGGGCCGGGGGGCGGCAGGATCTGGTGCAGAAGGAGACCGCGGAGCTGGCCATCCTGGAGGCGTACCTCCCCCGGGCCCTGGTGCCCGAGGAGCTGCGGGCCAAGGTAGTCGAGGCGATCCGGATGACCGGGGCCAGCTCCCCCCGGGACATGGGGAAGGTGATGAGCCGCCTGATGCCCGAGCTGGCAGGGCGGGCCGACGGCAAGCTGGTGAGCGAGATGGTGCGGGAGGAGCTCGGCAAGACCTGACGGAGGGCTATGGGCGGAATTAACTGGCTCTTCGGCGTGGTCCTGGCCGGCTTCCCGGTGCGCGGCGTGTGCAGGGGACTCCTGGTGGAGTCCCTTGCGTTTTTTGGCCTGCTCGCCTCGGCCGATCCGCCCCGTCGTCCCCCGGTCCCCGGGGTCCGGCCCGCGTGAGACCGGCCGCTCTCCGAGTCCCTCCATGGATGCGCACCCCCTGAGGGTTCTCGAGTTCCCCACGGTGCTGGCGTGCCTCGCACGGGGGGCGGAGACCCCCCTGGGCCGAGAGGCTGCGGAGGCGCTCGGCCCCGGCACAGATCCGGCGGCCATCGCTGAGAGCCTCGACGCCGTCACGGAGGCCCGCGAGGCGCTCCTCACGACCCGTCTCCCGATGGATGGGGTCCACGACGTCCGGGAGGCGGTCGCGGCTGCGCGGCCGGCCGGGGCCTGCCTGGACCCGGTCACGCTGGAGGAGATCGCCTCCACCCTCGAGGCGGCCCGCGGGCTCCGGGCCGCTGGCGCCGCCCTGCAAGGCTCCTGGCCCCGCCTGAAGGCTGCCGCCGCGCGGCTCACCCCGCCCGCCGAAGTCCTGGCGGAGCTCCGGCGGTGCCTGGGCCCGGACGGCGCCGTGGCCGACGAGGCCAGCGCTGAGCTCACCCGACTCCGCAAGCAGGTGGCGACCCAGCGGGAGGCGATCCTGGCCACGCTGCACACCCTCCTGGAGGTGGCCGCCGCCCAAGGGGGGGTGGCCGAGCGGTTCGTGACGCTCCGCAACGACCGCTACGTGATCCCGGTGCTCAGGGAGAACCGCGGGCGGATCCGGGGAATTGTCCAGGACCAATCGGCCAGCGGCCATACGCTCTTCCTGGAGCCGGACGGGGTGGTGGAAGAGAACAACCGCCTTCGCCTCCTCCGGCAGGCCGAGGAACGGGAGGTCCGGCGGGTCCTGACCCAGCTCACCGGGCTCGTGGGCGCCCAGGCGGACGTCATCGAGGCGACGGTGCAGGCCCTGGCCGCCCTAGACCTCCTCCTGGCCAAGGCCCGCCTGGCTGACCGCTGGGGCGCGGCCCGCCCTGCCCTGGCCGCCGATGGGCGGCTGATTCTGCGCGGGGCCAGGCACCCGCTGCTCCTGGAGCAGGCGCATCGCTCCGGGGCCCCGGTCGTCCCGATTGATCTCGAGGTCGGGGGCCGCTTCCGGGTCCTGGTCATCACCGGGCCGAACACCGGCGGCAAGACCGTGGCCCTGAAGACCGCCGGCCTCCTCACCCTGATGGCCCTCGCCGGCCTCCACGTCTCGGCCTCGCCCGATTCGGCCGTCCCGGTCTTCGACGCCCTCTTTGCCGATATCGGGGATGAGCAGAGCATTGCCCAGAACCTCAGCACCTTCTCCTCCCACATCGGGCAGATCGGCCGCATCCTGACTCAGGCCACGGCCCGCTCCCTCGTCCTGCTGGACGAGCTGGGGGCCGGGACCGATCCCGCGGAGGGGGCGGCCCTCGGGGTGGCTGTCCTGGAGGCGCTCCTTCAGCAGGGCCCGGGCGTGGTGGCGACGACCCACCTGGAGGCGGTGAAAGTTCACGCCGCCCGGACCCCGGGGATGGAGAACGCCAGCGTGGAGTTCGACCTGGAGACCCTCCGGCCCCTGTACCGGCTGAGCCTCGGCGTGCCGGGGCGCTCCTTCGCCCTGGAGATCGCATCCCGCCTGGGCGTGCCCGCCCCCATCGTGGCCCGGGCCCGCGAGATCCTGGGGCCGGCCGCGCTCAGCGCCCGGGATCTTCTGGCAGGCCTGGCCGGAGACCGGCAGGCGGCGGAGGCGGCCCGCCGGGAGGCAGAAGGCCTGCTGGCGGAGGCGGCGGAGGCCCGGGAGCGCTACCAGACCCTCTGGAGCGAACTGCAACGCGAGGCCGCGGCTCTTCGGCGCCAGGCGCGGTCCGACGCCGAGGCGGCCGTGGCGGCCGCTCGAAGGGAGGCGGAGCAATTGGTCGCCCGCCTGCGGACCTCCGGTGCCGACCGGGAGGCCATCAAAGTCTTCCAGCGGGACCTGGCGGATCTGGCGCGGGGGCCGGGGGAGACGGGGGCGCCATCCCCGGAGGCCTCCCCGGCGCCACCGGACCTGCGGCCGGGCCAGCCTGTCCACCTGCCGGCCTACCGGCAGCGGGGGACGGTTCTAGAGGAGGTGGCGGCCGACGGGACGGTGGCGGTTTTGCTTCCGGTGGGGAAGGTCCGGGTGCTGGCCAGCCAGGTCCACCCGGCGGTGCCCGAGGCGGAGCCGGCCGCCGTCGCGGCGACGGTGCCCGCCGTGGAGGAGCTCCCCCTGGAGCTGAACTTGTTGGGGGCGCGGGTGGAGGAAGCGGTCAGCCGGGCCGAGAAATACCTGGACGACGCCTTCCTGGCCGGGGCGCCCCGGGTCCGGATCGTGCACGGGAAGGGGACCGGGGCGCTCAGGCGGGCCATCGCCGAGTTGCTCCGCGCCCACCCGCTGGTGGAGCACTTCTCGCTCGCCGAGGCCAGCGAGGGGGGGAGCGGCGCCACGGTGGTGGAGTTGCAGCGGCGCTGAAGAGGGAGCCCGCCGGGGGACCAGGGGAGTCGCATGGCCGGTCTGATCCCGAGCGAGATCATCGCGGCCGTCCTGAGCGGCACCGACATCGTGGACCTCATCGGCGGCTACCTCCCGCTGACCCGGGCGGGCCGCTCCCTCAAGGCCCTCTGCCCCTTCCACAGCGAGAAGACGCCCTCCTTCACGGTCAACCCCGACCGGCAGATCTTCCACTGCTTCGGGTGCAGCGAGGGAGGGGATGCGGCCCGCTTCCTGATGCGGCGAGAGGGCTTCTCCTTCCCCGAGGCCATCGAGTTTTTGGCGCAGCGGGCGGGAATCTCGCTCCCGCGCCGGCGCGGCGGTGGCCGGGAGCAGGAGGACGGCCGCCTCCGCCTCTACGAGGTCCAGCGGGCCGCCGCCGAGTACTTCCGGCAGAGCCTGCAAGGGAACGAGGGGGAAGGGGCGCGGGCCGCTCTGGCGGGTCGGGGCATCCTCCCCGAGACCGTCGAGCGGTTCCAGCTAGGCTACGCGCCCGATGCCTGGGAGGGGCTGGTCCGGTTCCTCACCCAGCGGGGCTTCCCGCCCCGGCTCATGGAGGTGGGCGGCCTGGTCATCCCCCGGCCCGGGGGGAAGGGGCACTACGACCGGTTCCGGGACCGCCTCATGATCCCGATCCAGGACCCGGCGGGGAAGGTTCTGGGGTTTGGGGGCAGGGCGCTGGGGGTCCAGGAGCCGAAGTACCTGAACTCCCCCGAGACCCCCCTCTACCGGAAGGGGCACCAGCTCTTCGGGTTGCCGGTGGCGGCCCGGGCTCTCAGGGAGAAGGGCCAGGCGATTCTGGTGGAGGGGTACTTCGACTGCATCGCCCTGCAGCAGGCAGGGATTTCCGAGGCGGTGGCGGTCCTGGGGACCGCGCTCACGCGCGAGCAGGTGTTGCTCCTCCGTCGGTATGTGGAGCACGTTACCCTGGTCTTTGATCCTGACCGCGCCGGCCTCCTGGAACACCCGATCGAGCCCTTCCGCCTCCGCAGCACGTTTGACTTGCTGAGAGCCGGG
>JAKEHP010000586.1 GCA_022614955.1 Candidatus Methylomirabilota bacterium | reverse complement strand
GCTGGAGAGGATTGTGCCCCCGCAGGGGCAGACGCATCGGCGGCGCCGCAGGGCGGCGGCCGGGAGGGACCCCGCGAGCAGGCCGAACCCCACCTCGTTGCCCCGATCGCCGATGCTCACCGTGAGGGCCCCGGCCTCCTTCGCGGCGGCCACCAGGGGAGCTAGGGAGGCGTGGGAGGCCCCGACGTCCTCCCCGCGCATATCATGGATGACCCCCCGTTCGTTTTCGCCCAGCTTCTCCACCATCACCAGCGCCGCCGGCCGATGGCGGGCCAGCAGCAATCGAGCCGCATCTGGAGAGGCCGGCCCCTCGGGGAGCTCCTCGTCCAGGGCCGCCAGATTGGCCGCGGCCGCGGCCGCCCTGAGGGAGGCCAGCATCCGGCCCTCCGTCAGGAGGACGGGGCGGGCCCGGCGCAGGTCTCGGAGTGCCTGGGCCAGGAAGATCACTCCGGGCGGGCCGTCTGTCTCCCCCGCCGGCAGGTGGGGAGGAGCCCCGGCCCCCGTGGCCAGCAGGACCACGGCCTCCTCCGGGATTCGGGCGAGGAGGGTGGCGGCGTGCCCCGCCAGCGGGCCCCCCTGGAGCCGGCGGGCGAGGGCGTGCAGGCGGAGGAGGAGACGGCGCTCTGGGCCGGGCAGGGTGAGCGAGCGGAGGCAGAGGTCGTCCAGGACCTCGAGAGCGGGGAGGGGGCGCATGCGGCCGGTCAGCGGATAACGACCCGGGTGGTGAGCCGGTTGCTCACATGGCCCTCTTGATCCACCACGAAGATCTCGTAGAGGTGCAGGCCCTCCCGACTCCAGCGGACCGCCTCCTGAGCGGTCCCCTGGGCCTGGCCGAAGTACTTCCGGCGGCTGAGAAGAACCGGCTCGAACCCCGTGGAGATACTGAAATCGGCAACCTCCTTGATTTCCACGTAGACGTCCACGATGTCGGCGTCCACATCGGTGAAGTCGAAGGCCAGGACCCCGACCTCACCGGGCCGCGCCGCCTCCGGGACCACGCGGAGGTTGCTGACCCGGGGGACGCCGGGGGCGGAGGCGCTGCTCGGGAAGCGCCCCCAGCCGCAGCCTGCGACCAGGAGCGTGAGGATGAGGAGCAGCAGCGTGCCGGAACGGTGTGCCATGAGCCTCCCTCCGCGATCTCCCGCGGGCCATCATAGCCTGGGGCCGCGGCGGTGTCTAGGACTTGTACTCGTCCAGTAGATCAGTGACACTCCATCTGCCCTCGCCGAGCGCGATGCTGGCGGAGGAACTGCTGGGGCGTGAGGTACCCCAGGGCCTGGTGC
>JAKEHP010000585.1 GCA_022614955.1 Candidatus Methylomirabilota bacterium | reverse complement strand
GTCTCAACCCGGGTGGGAGCTGGAGGCTTCGCAAACACCGCCGTGGCGCCCATCCGGCGGGCGATCATCGCATGGTTCACCGTCATCTTCGCATCCGCTGCGCTAAGCCCCATGACCAATGGCAGCTTGCCCGCGATCTTCCGAGCGATCACCTCGGCTATTGTTTCATACTCCTCCGCGGTGAGCTTCTCCACTTCACTCGCGCTCCCAAGGATGGCTATCCCTTGGGCTCCCCACGTCAGCGCATGCTCGATCAATCTGTCGAGGCTCTCCAGGTCGAGGCTAGCGTCCTCCTTGAACGGAGTCGGAAGTACCGGGATTATGCCAGACAGTTCCGCGTGCCCGCTTTGTTGAATCGAGGGGAAAGGTTGCCTCTGCTGCTTGCGTCCTGGATCCGTAAACGATGTATCTGGTGTCATCTCTTACTCCATGGCGGTCGGTGGCGACAGCGACTACTCGGTCTCGTCCTGGATTGGGGGGATTGGGCGTCGCATTCCTTCTTCCCGTCAAGAGCCGGTCCCACGTGCGCGCAGCCGCTCCCCGCCATGGTGCGGGTCGTGGCCGAGGACTTCACCCTGGAGGGCGTGGACGAGGCCCTGGCGGCCAAGCTGGCGGCGAAGGCGTACGGCCTCCTGCGAGTCCCCGCCTGAGCCCGCAGACCCCGCGCCCGAGATCCTGCCCGTGCTGGTGCGGTAGATAGCGTCGTACACAGCCCTGTACAGGGCGATCGTCCGCGCCTCCTCGCCAGGCTCCTCCCCTGATTCCCCTCTCCTTTCCATCGCTTACGCTGCTCTCGCGCCGGGGCGCCGGGAACGCATACTTCACTCCCCCCGGTCGGAGCTCTCCCCTAAAATCCACCGCTTCCGCCGGCGTGGTCCTGCAGGATCACACCCCCTAAGCCCTCCTACCAACGCCCTGCCTGACGCCTAGAGCCACATCCACGTTGTCCACCCCGACCCCGTGCCGGGCGATCACCTTCAGGCGGGGCGCGCGCGCCAGGAGGGACTCCGTCACCCGTCCCTTCACCTGGAGGATCAGGCCGTCAGCGTCGGCCAAGGCCGCGGCCAGCCCCGCCTCATCGTGGGCGCCGGCGTAGCGGAGCGCGGCCCCCCGCGTGAGGAGGGGCACCCCATCCGGGTGGATGGGCACCGTCAGGCAGACGGTGAAGGGACCCCCTCCTCACAGGACCCCTACCTCCTGCAGCACCCCCCGGAGGCGGGCCCGCTCCTCGGCGGAGAGGGGACCCACCGGCCGCTTGCACGCCGCAGAGGGGAGGAGCCCCTGGAGCACCAGCGCCTCCTTCAGCATGGCCGGGAAGGTCCCGATCCCGAAAGCCATCCTGAGGGGAGCAAGCCGCCGCTGCAGAGCGGCCGCCCCCGGGAAGTCCCCGGCGCGGGCCGCCGCGTAGAGGGAGGCACACAAGCGCGGCGCCACGTTGGCCGTGGCGGCCACCGCCCCCGCCGCCCCGTAGGCCAGGGCACCGTAGATGAGGGTGTCCCGCCCCATGATGACCTTGAAGCCCGGCGGGGAGCGGCGGATCAGCTCCGCGGTCTGGGTCAGGTCGCCGGTGCTGTCCTTGATCCCCGAGAAATTCTCGCAGGCTCCGGCCAGGCGCAGGATGGTCTCGACCGTGAGGGCGACCCCGCCGGCCCGCTCCGGATTGTTGTAGGCCAGAACCGGGAGCCGGACCGCGCGGCAGATGGCGGCGTAGTGCTCGAACAGCTCCGCCTGGGAGGGGTGGCAGTAGTAGGGGGTGATGACTGAGACCGCATCGGCCCCCATCGCCTCCGCCTCGCGAGCGAGCGCCACCGACTCGGCCGTGGTGACGGCCCCCACGTTCGGCATGACCGTGACCCGGCCGGCCGCCTCCTCGACGCACCAGGCGATCAGCCGGCGCTTCTCCTCGCCCGTGAGGGCGTAGAACTCCCCCGTGCTTCCCGCCGGGAAGAGCCCCTGGATCCCCTCCACGATGAGGTGGCTCACCAGCTTGCGGAACGCCCCCTCGTCCAGGGTCTCGTCCGGCGTCAGGGGGGTGACGAGCGCCACGATGATGCCACCCAGCTCCTTCCCCATGGTGCCCTCCGGTCTTTCCGCCTCAACCGCCCCGCTCGGCCCGCTCGATCTTCTCCGCCTCGAGGATGACCCCGATGACGATCCCGGCAGAAGCGCAAGCCGCAGCCACCGGCAGGTCGAGGTAACGCAGGGCCGCGGGTATGGTATTAATACTACGACAGCTCCTGCGGACACCACCGCGATTTCTGACGGATTGCCGACTGTGCCAGTCAAGCCGATTCTCTGAGACCTAGCGGCGACGGGCACCTAGCTGTGTCGTGTCCCCGGACCGGGGCCGCCGGGGCGCGCTCGACGTCCCGGATACGCTCGTGGCCGAGGCCGACCTTGCCACTGGCGGTCTGGGCCCTTAGCTACCCGCGGCGATAGCGGCCGTCACCGCCCACCCCGCACTGGCGTGCGCGATGGCGGCCCAGCGCCTGCTGAGCCCCCCGGTGATCAGCATGAAACTGCAGGTGGCCAAGTTTTCCAGATCGCTTGACACGTTCCTTCTGTTGTAATATTGTGAACTACGTTCACACTAGAAGAACACCAAACCGCGCGTGTCCTCCTTCCGACGGTACACATCGCCGGCGGTAGAAACCGCCCTCTCCATCCTGGAGACCCTGGGCTCCGCCCGGGAGATGGGCGTCACCGAGCTGGCCAAGAAGCTCGGCAGGGGGAAGAGTTCCGTCCACCGCTTGCTGGCCGCACTCGCCGGCCAGGGCTACGTAGAGAAGAACCCCCAGACCGAGCGGTATCGGCTCACCTATAAGCTCTTCGTGGTCGGGAGCGCCGCAGCGGACCGGTTCGGCCTGAAGGAAGTCGCCGGGCCGGTGATGGAGCGGCTGGCCGCTAAGACACGGGAGACGGTGAACCTGGGCGTGCTGGAGAAAGAGCGGGTTGTCAACATCCACAAGGTGGACGGTCCTCAGCTGCTGCGTATGCACCTGGATCTCGGGCGTGGCGTGCCGTCGCATGCCACCGCGCTCGGGAAGG
>JAKEHP010000584.1 GCA_022614955.1 Candidatus Methylomirabilota bacterium | reverse complement strand
GGTGACCGCCTCGTAGTGCGCTTCGATTCGGCGCAGGCCACGGGCGAGGTGCTGGTGTCGCTGACCGATGCGGGCGAGGTCACGGTGCGGGCGCCCGCCGGCGCGGTGACCTTCACCTCGGATTCCGAGCTGCTCTCCATTCACAACCCGGAGGCCTCCGCCAGCTATGCGCTCGAGATTCCGCGGAGCGCTCCCCGGGTCGAGATCCAGGTCGCCGGCGCGCGGATTTTCCTGAAGGAAGGAGACCGCGTCACGGCGGCGGCCCCGCCGGCCGAGGGGCTCTACCGGCTACCCCTCCAGCCCTGAGTCGGCCCGGGCACCCTGTCACGAATCCGCCCCGGCGGCTGTTCCTCCTTCGGCACCAGGTCAGGCCGACACCGCGAGCAGCTCCGAGGAGGTTTTCCGTGCTCCCCCGATCCCCCGCATTCATCGCCGCCGCCGCGCTCGTCGCCGCCGGGTGCGGCGACGGCGGCCCGGGCGGCCCCAACAGTCCCCCGTACGACCCGGAGATCCCCGCGGAGTTCACCGTGCAGGTCACCAACCAGTATTTCCCGCTGGTACCCGGAACCCGGTACGAGTTCGAGGGCCAGACCGACGAGGGACCGGAGACCACCGTGGTCGAGGTGCTGGAGCAGACCCGGGTGGTGAACGGGGTGGAGGCGGTGGTGGTGCGGGACCGGGTCTACCTCGACGGCGAGCTGATCGAGGACACCCACGACTGGTACGCCCAGGACGGCGACGGCAACGTCTGGTACCTGGGCGAGGACTCCAAGGAGATCGAGGGCGGGGTCGTGGTGGGCAGCGCCGGCTCCTGGGAGTGGGGGGTGGACGGGGCCCTGCCCGGCGTCATCATGTGGGCCGATCCCCTCGCCCACCTCGACCAGGACTACCGCCAGGAGTACTACGAGGGCGTGGCGGAGGACTGGGCCCGCGTCCTGGGGACCGACCGGGACGTCGAGGTGCCCTTCGGCAGCTTCTCCGGCTGCCTGGAGACCGAGGACTGGAACGGCCTCGAGCCCGGCTCGGAGGAACGCAAGTTCTACTGCC
>JAKEHP010000583.1 GCA_022614955.1 Candidatus Methylomirabilota bacterium | reverse complement strand
GGGTGGTAGGTGCCGACCTGTCCCTCCCCGAGCAGGTCGTGTCCGCAGAATAGGTAGGGGTTCCAGTCGAAGGATTCGCCCCGTTCGAGGCTCGCCGCGTAGAAGCGGCGCAGCGGGATGTGGAAGCGGAGGAGGTCCCCGAAGGCGTAGAGCTCCCCGCGGAGCAGCGGCCAGGCGAGGAGGGCGAAGGGGACCGCGCAGGTCGCGACCAGGAGGAGGTCGGCCCACCCGAGGCGGGCCCCCCGCGGCCCGGGGCGGTCGTCTGCCGTCGAGTCGGTCGGCTCCATCCGGGCGGGATTCTCGCCGGCGCCGGATCCGAATGAATCTGCCCCGGACTCGTGTTGATCGGGCCCCCCCTGCCCCTGCGGAATCTCCCGCGGTCAGGCCTGTCGATGTAACCCCCCGCGTCTTTCCTTCCGGAGAACCCCATGGTCCGTCCGGCGGGAAAGGTCGCCTTCGACCCCGAGCGCTGCCCCTGGCGCTCCTGCCCCCGCCACGCCAACCCCACCCCGCGGTTCTTCGTCCGCTACGGCTCCTACCGCTCACGCTCCTCTTCCTTCCGCATCCCCCGCTTCCGCTGCAGGACCTGCCGAAGGACCTTCTCCTCCCAGACCTTCCAGCTCGAGTACCGCCTGCGGAAGCCCTGGGTCGACGGGTGGCTGCTGCGGGACTTCGTTTCGGGGGTCTCGTTACGCCAGAGCGCCCGGACCCTCGGTCTCTCCCTGAGCACGGTCGAGGCGCGCTTCGTCCGCTTCGGGCTGCACTGCCTCGACGCCCGCGAGAACGTCCTTGCGGACTGGAAGCCTCGGGGCAACTACCAGTTCGACGAGATCGAGACCTTCGAGCAGCACAGGACGTTGATGCCCCTGACGGCGGGGCTCCTGGTCTCGGGGAGCACGGGCTTTCTCGTCGACACGGCCGTGGGGCGGATGCGGTCGAGGGCGAGCGGCTCGGAGGAGAGCCGAAAGCGTAGGGATGCCTTCGAGGAGAGGGAGGGTCGCCGTCCCAACGAGAGCCGGGCGGTGGTGCGGGCGTGCCTGGGCAGGCTCGGGGAGGGAGGGCCCTGGGAGCTGGTGACGGACCGAAAGCCTCTCTACGGCCGCGTGGTGAAGGAGCTCCTCGCGAGGCGGTCCGTCTCGGGGGTGCACTGGACGGTGAGCGGGAGAGGATCGAAGGGTCGAAAGAGCCCGCTCTTCGGGGTGAACCACATGGCGGCGAAGGTGCGCTACGGGGCCTCGCGGCTGATCCGCAGGAGCTGGTGCGCGAGCAAGAAGCGGGAGCGGCTGAGGATGCATCTGGCGATCTACTGGATGTGGCACAACGCCTGGAGGTGGAAGACGAACAAGGTGAGGAGGACTCCGGGGATGGAGGAGGGGCTATGGAGCCGGAGGCTCTCGCTGCGGGAGATCCTCGGATACAGGCAGGACTGGGGCGCGCTCTCCCGGAGGCTCGACG
>JAKEHP010000582.1 GCA_022614955.1 Candidatus Methylomirabilota bacterium | reverse complement strand
GTCCTGTCGCCGGCGTGCCCCACTCGCGGCTCGGCTGGAATCCTAGGTGCGATTCGTTGGACTAGCACTAGTCCAGGAGAGTCTCGCCGGCCACCACATCTTCGATGGCCAGCGTGTTCAGGAGGTACTTGCGGAGGCGATAGGTCAGGACGTCGTCCTTGGCCCCTGCCGTGTCGAACACCACGCCGTACTGCCGCCGGGCGGCCTGCCGGCTGACCAGGCCCGCCGCCACGTCCTCCTCGACCCGCATGATGGAGCGCCGGTACGGGATCCCCCAGCCTGCCCCGCCCGGCCCCTCCAGCGTGAGGCGGTCCCCCGCCGCCAGCGAAAGCCCCATGGCCGCGGGACCCTCCCAGACCTGCTCCCCGCGGCTCGGCGTCTCCAGCAGAAGCCGCCCCGCCCTCCCCCGCACCCCCCCTCGGAGCCCCCGTGCCGCGCCCGCGACGACGGCGTGCACCTCGGCCCTCCCCTCGGTGAGGGTGAAGGAGAGGACGGCCCCGGCCCCCCCGCGATACTGGCCAGGTCCCGCCGAGTCCTCCCGGAGGGCAAACCGGAGGAAGCGGATCGGGAACTCCTCCTCCACCTCCTCGAGAGGGCGGAGCGTGGCCGGGTCCACGAGCGGTGTCGTGTGGTGGAGGCCATCCCCCCATACCGAGGCGCCGGCACCGCCCCCGAGGAACAGGCGCGCCGCGTAGCGGCTCCCGTCGTCCCGCTCCCCCTGCAGGTCGAGCTGGCTCAGCGCCGGCGGCCCGGGCGCGTGGGCGAGGTGGGGGAAGACCTCGGCGAAAGCCGCCACCGCGGCGTCAGCGATCGCCTGGGCCGTCAGGAACCGGCCGACGGTGGCCGGGACGCCGCCGGTGGTGGCCAACGAATCCGGAGGGAGGCGGATCTCCCAGTCCGCCTCCCAGCCCCCGAGGCCGGGGAGGGCGGGCACCTCGGGGTGAAACACCTCCTTGACCGCCAGGCGGAGCGCGGCAAGGGAGAGGGCCCGGGGCACCGGCGCCAGCCCGGCCCGCGGAAGCCCGCTCGCGTCCAGGACGATCCGGCCGCCCTCCCGGTAGGCCGCCACGGGGACGGGAAGCGGATCCTTCGGCGGTCCCTCCGGGAGGCGGACGAGGAGGTGAGCAAGACCGGCCTCGCAGCCGGCGCGGAGGGCAGCGAGAGCCCCGAGGCAGGCCCCGGTCCCGTACCGCGCGCACAGGGACCCGACTCCTTCCTCTCCCGCAGCGAGGACGCGCGCGATGAGCTCCACCTCCCCGACGAACGCCTCCCCGAGCCCCAGGTTCTCCCCGAGGATCGCCAGCAGCTCCGGCACCGCCCTCTCCGCCGCCCGGATCCTGACCCAGGGGATGACGGTCCCCTCGTGCCGCAGCTCCGGGGCGAGCCGGACACCGCCCCGGGAGACCGTCGGGTAGGAGCCCGCCATTCCCAGGAGACCGACCAGCGTTCCCTCGGCGAAGGCGGGCGCGAGGAAGCAGAGGTCATCGAGACCCCCCCCGCCCGCCCTGGGATCATTCCCCAGGTACAGATCCCCCGCCCCGAGGGCCCGCCCGGATCCCCCCACGAAGCGCAGGAGATCCCCGGCAGCGTTGCCGGCCACCTCGGCCAGGAAGGGCTGCGAGGCCGTCCCCCTTCCCAGCATCTCCCCCTGCCGGAGGCCGTAGAGGCCGCAGGAGAGCCAGCGGAGCCTCGCGATGGCCCGGGAGCAGGAGGCCCGGCTCCAGAGATCCTCCATCCG
>JAKEHP010000581.1 GCA_022614955.1 Candidatus Methylomirabilota bacterium | reverse complement strand
GGTGCTCAGCGTGAGCGATACCGGCAGCGGGATCGCGCCGGAGATCCTGGGGAGCATCTTCGATCCCTTCTTCACCACCAAGGAGCCGGGCCGGGGAACCGGGCTGGGGCTCTCCACCGTGTACGGGATCGTGAAGCAGGCCGGCGGCCACATCGAGGTGGAGAGCGCGCCGGACCGGGGCTCGGCGTTTCGGGTGTACCTCCCGGAGCTGGTCCGGCCCAAGCCGGGCCGCCGGATGGCCGGGGGCGCCGAGCCGGGGCCCCGGGGGGACGAGACCATTCTGCTGGTCGAGGACGAGGAGTCAGTGCGGATCTTCGCCAGCAAGGCGCTGCAGAAGCAGGGCTACACCGTGCTCGAGGCCCGGCACGGGCGGGACGCGATCCTCCGGCTGGAGCAGCACCCGGAGCCGATCCAGCTCCTCATCACCGACATCGTGATGCCCGAGATGGGCGGCGGCGAGCTGGCCCGGCGGCTCTCGGCCGAGCGGCCGGAGGTGCGGATCCTCTACATGTCGGGATACGCCGACGGCGAGGCGGCGCTGCGGGGCTTGAGCGCCGGCGCCGCCTACCTGCAGAAACCGTTCACCTCCGAGGTGCTGGCGAGGAAGGTGCGGGAGGTGCTGGGGTAGGTGGGCAAGGGGTGGTTCGATCACGGATCGCCGTGGCGTTCCGGGTTCGCGCGGCGCACCTACCTCTCCGGGGCACTCTGGGCCGCCGGCCTGCTGATCAGCCGGGACCTTCCGGACCACGTCGGCTGGCTCGCCCTGCGCACCGACCCGGCGGGAATCCTGTACGCCGCCGCCTCGGTCGCGGGCGGCGCCAACTCCTCTTGAGCCGCGGGCGCTGGGCGACCGGGACGCTTGTGGTCCTGAGGAAGCCGCTTCAGGGCAGGCGGGCACCTGTACTATGGGCTCACGGTGACGGTGCCCGTAAAGCCGGGAAAGTCCGCTGGCGGGTGAAGGGTGCAGTGATACGGGTAGCTGCCGGCCTCCTCGAAGGTGAAGCTGAACGACCCTCCCGGTGAGCCGCCACCACTGTAGCCTCCGCCGCCGCCCG
>JAKEHP010000580.1 GCA_022614955.1 Candidatus Methylomirabilota bacterium | reverse complement strand
GTCCAAGTTCACGTCGTCGAACAGGAGGAGATCGCGCTGCAGCCCCCGCGGACTGGTGGCGAACAGGTACCCGGTGAGGTGATCGTGCCGGGGATCGAATCCGACCCACAACTGGTCGGCCGGTGGAGGGTCGTCGCGGCGGACCAGGCCGGTCGCGATTCGCTCAGGATCCCCATCGTAGGCGTGAATCCCGACGTAGATGTGCCGGTCGTCGTACAGCACCCGCACCACGGTGCGCTCGGTCATCGGAGCCATGTTCTCGGGCTCCAGCTGGACCAGGTCGTGGATCGAGTCGGCCTGCATCCAGGCCTCCTCGTCCAACCGGCCGTCGATGACGATCGTTTGCGCCTGGAGCCTCGTGGCGCGGAGGAGCTTGCCCGCCTTCTCGGGGACCCGAGGTTCGCTCGAGGTCTGCACGGCGGCGGCGCCATCGGCGGCCTGTCCCATGACCACACGACGGCCCGCAAGGAGGGACATGAGGGCGACCGCGACAAGGATCGCCCCCCAACCAGGTGGGGCTACCAATGCGAACCCACGACGCGCAGACATGCGCGGCTCGGCCGGAATCCTTCGGGGAATGTGTAATGAAGACTGCTGCCCGGGCAGCCTGACGCAAGCCCTCGCTTGCTCTCTTCTCCGGGACAACGGGCTCATTGGGGGTATACACTGTGAGGTTTTCGGCTACCTGTCCGGCGGCGGCGGGAGAGCCACCCGTCAGCAGCATCTCTGCCCCAGGGGTCATTACGTTCCCGGAAGTCCGCCCAGCGCCGAGGATCCTCCGGATTTGTCAAAGCTGCCGCTACTCCCCCCACGACAGCCGTCCTGGAGCTCGCTCGCCGCCAGCGCCGCGGTCCACGCGGCGTTAATCGCGCTGGCCGTAGCCCTGTCGGCCCGGGAGCCCCTGGTCGAGGAGGCGGAGCCGGTGCGCCGCCGGGCCGAGCCGCCGAGGCAGGTGGATATGGTCTACCTGCCACCGCCGCCCCCTCAACCGCCCCCGGCGGTGCCTTCCCCACCGCCTCCCCCTCCCCCGCGCCAGCCCGATCCGCCGCGCCCTCCCCCCCAACCCAGCGCGCCGCCGCCCGAGGTGCGCCAGCCGGAGCCCGAAGACCGGGCGAAT
>JAKEHP010000099.1 GCA_022614955.1 Candidatus Methylomirabilota bacterium | reverse complement strand
GGGGAATCGTGGTATCCGGGGGACACCGTCATCACCGGGATAGGGCAGGGGATGATCCTCGTCACGCCGCTCCAGATCGTAACGATGGTGGCGGCAATCGCCAACGGCGGCACCCTCCACCGACCCTGGATGGTGAAGCGCGTGGAGTCCTGGGGGGGAGAGGTGGTTGCGGCGTATGGGCCGGAGCCGGTTCGGAAGGTGAACCTGAAACCTGAGGTGTTGGAGTTGCTCCGCCAGGGGATGCTCCGGGTGGTGGACGAGGGGACCGGAAGAGCGGCCCGCGTCCGCGGGGTCCAGGTGGCGGGCAAGACTGGAACGGCACAAGTGGTCAGGAAAGAGGCGGGCATCTCCGGCCAGACCAAGGACCACGGGTGGTTCGTAGCCTTTGCCCCCTCCACGGATCCGGAGATCGCGATCGTGGTCATCGCTGAGCACGCCGGCTTTGGCGGCGTGGCCGCTGCACCGGTGGCACGGGCGGTCCTGGAGGCTGCTTTCGCCCCTTCCCGGGGGCGGGAGACAGTGGCGCAAGGGCCCGCGGCGCGGGAGTAGCTCGGGGGCAGTGCCGTGTATCTCGATCGCCGGATGCTCGCGAACATTGACTGGCGCATTGCTGGTACCGCGCTGGCGCTCATCGGCGTCGGAATTCTCACGATCTGGAGCGCCAATCTGGGTTCCCCCTCTCCTCCGAAACAGACCCTCTATCTGCGTCAGACCCTCTACTCCGTTGTGGCCCTCCTCGCGCTCCTCACGGCCACCTTCATCAACTATCGGACGGCAGCCCGGTTTGCCTATCCGATCTTTGGGGTTGCCTTCGCCCTCCTGCTCCTGGTCAGCCTGACGGGAGAGGTGGGCCGGGGGGCCCAGCGCTGGCTCCGAATTGGTGCATGGTCGCTGCAACCGTCGGAATTCATGAAGCTCGCCCTGATCGTTGTCCTGGCGCGCTACTTCGAGGATCACAAGGAGCGCTTGGGGCACCCGCGTCTCTTGGTGATCCCCGCCATGGTGGCGCTCCCCCCTATGCTCCTCGTCCTCAAGCAGCCGGATCTGGGCACCGCTGTGCTGCTGGGCCTGCTCACCCTATCGGTCCTCCTGCTGGTAGGGCTCCGGATGAAGCACCTCCTCTTCCTCGCCGCCGCCGCCGCCGCCATGGCCCCAGTGCTCTGGTCCTTCCTCAAGGACTATCAGCGTCGTCGGGTCCTGGTTTTTCTGTACCCAGAGCTCGATCCCTCCGGTGCGGGCTATCACATCGCCCAGTCCAAGATCGCCGTGGGGTCGGGGGAGCTCTTCGGGAAGGGGCTGAAGGCGGCGAGCCAGAGTCAGCTCCACTTTCTTCCGGCCAGCCAGACCGACTTCATCCTGGCGGTGCTGGCCGAGCAGTGGGGATTCATCGGGTGTCTGGTCATTCTGCTCCTCTATTACGTCCTCATCACGCGCGGGCTCGAGATTGCCAGGGAGTCCAAGGACATCTTCGGCGCCTTGCTGGCCTTCGGGATCATGGCCATGATCGCCGCTCAGCTTGTCGTCAACGTCGGGATGGTGGTGGGGTTGATGCCGGTGGTCGGCATCCCACTTCCCCTCCTGAGCTACGGGGGTTCCTCCTTGGTGGTCACGTGTGCCGGGATCGGACTGGTGATGAGCGTCCACATGCGCCGGTTCCTCTACTAGATCGCCGCGAACGGAGGGGCGATGGAGCGGCTCTTCGACGTGATCACCTTCGACTGCTATGGGACGCTGATCGACTGGGAAGAGGGAATCGGGACGGCGTTCGCCGCGGCCGCAGCCCTGGCTGGGGTGATGTTGGATCACACCGCCGTCCTGCAGGCCTACGGCGAAGGTGAACCCGCCGTTGAGGCCGAAGGATACCGCAGCTATCGTGCGGTGCTCGCCGAGACGGCCCGGCGCGTGGCGGTCCGGTTGGGCTGGCCGCTCACCGAGAAGCGGGCGAGCTTCCTCGCGGACAGCGTACCCGACTGGCAGCCGTTTGCCGACACGAACCCGGCGCTCACGCGGCTGGCCGCTGCCGGCTATCGGCTCGGCATCCTGTCCAACGTGGACGATGATCTGCTGGCCGGCACCCTTCGTCACTTCGGCGTCACGTTCGACCTGCTGGTGACAGCGGAGCAGGTCCGCTCGTATAAGCCCGCGCCGGGCCACTTTCACGCGGCCAGTCGGTGGATGGGGGGGTGGCGGTGGCTCCATGTCGCGCAGAGCCTCTTCCACGATGTCAGCCCGGCGGGGTCACTGGGAATCCCGGTGGCCTGGATCAACCGCAAAGGTGAGGGGGGGCCGAACGAGGGTCATACCGTCCGCGAGTTTCGGACACTCCTGGAACTGGCGGACTGGTTGGCGTAGTCCGGCCGATCCCCCGCGAGGCACCACGCAGGTTGTGGAAAGGAAAAGAGCGATGAAGCCGCGACAGATGGAAGCCCCGGGGCGCCCTCGGCATATGGTTTGGGCGGATCTCTGCCCGCTCCTCGGAGGGGTGGGGCTTGCCCTTTTCTTGGTTTCCGCCTTCACCCCCCTGCCGAACCTCCTGAGCCGCTCCATGGGCGGTCCATCCGCCCTTGAGCCGGCCGAGGCGATCGTCGTACTGGGGGGTGGCGTCATGCCCGACGGGGTGCTGAGCAATAGCTCGATGCGCCGGGCGCTCCACGGGATCCTGCTCCACCGGAAGGGACTCGCCCCGCTGCTGGTCTTTTTCGGTCCGGTCCGTGACGGCGGGCCGGCCGAGGCCGAGGTGCGGGCGGAACTCGCCCGGGCGCTGGGGGTGACCCCCGGGGTGATCCTCGCCGCGGCGGAGGCGCGGACCACGGGGGAGGAGGCGCTGCGAGGGGGCGCACTCCTGCAGGCGAAGGGTGTGCGCAGAATCCTTCTCGTCACGGATGTGCACCATATGAGGCGGGCCCGGACCGCGTTTGAGCAGGCTGGGTTTGAGGTCCTCGCGGCGCCGGCCCATGACCTTTCCAGCGGCGGCTCCCGACCCGAGGAGCGTCTCGCGTTGATGCGTCGCATAGTCGAGGAGCGTCTGGCGCGGCTCTATTACGGGCTCGCCGGATACCTCTAACAGGGGGGAAGGCATGGGGCAGCTCTTGATCCCGGTCCTCGTCGGTGTCACCTCGGTGGCCGCCTACCTCGTTGGCGCGAAAGGCCTCCGGCTGTCTCACGGGTGCATCCGCAAGGCGGTCCGTAGGATGCTGGAGTGCCTGGGGGTCACGCTCATCTTCCTCGGGGTGAACCTCGGCGCG